>JALYQN010000242.1 GCA_030855835.1 Actinomycetota bacterium
GTGTGGGGGAGCATCACGCTGCTGGCCGTGCCCGTGCTCGGTGAGTTCGGCGCGCTGGCCGACAACCCCACGCTGCTCGACCGGCCGTATCTGATGAGTTGGGTGGTCGGTGCCCTGCTGGTGATCACTGCGGTGGTGACAGGCGGGCTGCTGCGCCAGCGGTCGCACAACCGGCCCGGCACCGCTCGGCGTGTCACCGGTTGATCGAACACCTGTTCGCTCTAGGCTCTTCACATGCGCCGCCGACGTTCGGCGTCGTCCACCGGCTCGGTCCGCGCGGCCGCCAGTGTCGGTGGCGACTCCTAGGTTCTGCGGTGACGAAATCCTGGACCCGACCGAGGTGAGACGCATGGCTTCCGGTGACCGCGACAAGGCACTCGACAGCGCACTTGCCCAGATCGACCGGCAGTTCGGCAAGGGCTCGGTCATGCGGCTGGGCGACGAGGCGCGAGCGCCCGTCGAGGTCATCCCGACCGGCTCGATCGCCCTCGACGTGGCGCTCGGCATCGGCGGCCTGCCCCGCGGACGGGTGGTGGAGATCTACGGCCCGGAGTCGTCCGGCAAGACGACGGTCGCGCTGCACGCCGTGGCCAGCGCTCAGCGCGACGGCGGTATCGCTGCCTTCATCGACGCGGAGCACGCCCTCGACCCCGAGTACGCCAAACGGCTCGGCGTCGACACCGACGCGCTGCTGGTCTCGCAGCCCGACACCGGCGAGCAGGCGCTCGAGATCGCCGACATGCTGATCCGCTCCGGCGCCTTGGACATCATCGTCATCGACTCGGTGGCCGCGCTGGTCCCGCGGGCCGAGATCGAGGGGGAGATGGGTGACAGCCACGTCGGCCTGCAGGCCCGGCTGATGAGCCAGGCGCTGCGCAAGCTCACCGGCGCGCTCAGCTCCTCCGGCACCACGGCGGTTTTCATCAACCAGCTGCGGGAAAAGATAGGAGTCATGTTCGGTTCACCGGAGACGACGACCGGTGGACGGGCGCTGAAGTTCTATTCCTCCATCCGTCTCGACGTGCGTCGGATCGAGACGCTCAAGGACGGTACGGAGATGGTGGGAAACCGTACCCGTTGCAAGGTGGTCAAGAACAAGATGGCGCCCCCGTTCAAACAAGCTGAATTCGACATCATCTACGGGCAGGGGATCAGCCGAGAAGGTGGTCTCATCGACATCGGCGTCGATGCGGGCTTCGTACGCAAGGCCGGCGCCTGGTACACCTACGAGGGCGACCAGCTCGGCCAAGGCAAGGAGAACGCCCGCGCGTTCCTGCGGGACAACCCGGACCTCGCCGACGAGATCGAGAAGCGGATCAAGGAGAAGTTCGGCGTCGGCGCCCAGGTCGACGAGCCGCCGCCCGTCGGTCCTCCGGCGGAGCCGACCAACATCGACTTCTAAGCCGATGAGCGACCATTTTGGTCGGCGACGACGGCCGAAGCCGGTGGTCCCGGAAGACTCCGAGGCTGCGGGTCCGCCGGAAGATCCTGAGCAGGTGGCCCGGCAGATTCTGTTGCGCCGATTGAGCGACCAGCCGCGCAGCCGCGCAGAGCTGGCCGCCAGCCTCGCCAGGCGCCAGGTCCCGGCACAGGTTGCAGAACGGTTACTGGACCGGTTCGAGGAGGTCGGGTTGGTCGACGACGGGGCGTTCGCCCAGGCGTGGGTCGACTCTCGCCACCGAGGTCGTGGCCTGGCCCGGCGGGCCCTCGCCTACGAGCTGCGCCACAAGGGCGTCGCCGACGACGTGAGCCACGAAGCTCTCGGCTCCGTCGACGACGACTCCGAACGCGAGACCGCCCGAGGGCTCGTCGACCGCAAGCTCGGCTCGCTCCGCAGGCTGGATCGGGCCCGCGCCGAACGCCGCCTCGTCGCCATGCTGGCCCGCAAGGGCTACGGCCAGGGGCTCGCGATCTCGGTCGTGCGCGCCGCCATGCTCGACCGAGACGATGAACCTGCCGGCTCTGGCGGCGCCAACGACACAGGCGACACCATCGGCACCTTGCTTGACCTGCGGTGATGGCGGTCCTACCGTGACCAGACCGAAGGGTGCCGTCGCCGCCGAGCGACGTTTCGTGCGATAGCAGCTCCACCGGACCGCCGC
>JALYQN010000206.1 GCA_030855835.1 Actinomycetota bacterium
AGCGACACCTCCTCGCCCGACAAGCTCTCACCGGCAATGTCCGGTGCATCGACACGGTCACCGACCGGGACGACGGTGATGCCGTACTCGCCCTGGACGAACCCGCCCTCCGAGCGTTTCGCCCCCACCCCGCCGGAGCAACCCGCCAGCACCAGGGCGACCACCACCACCACCACCGCAACCGCAGCCCGCCCGCACGGTGCCAGCGGTGGGTGTGGGGCTGCACCGGCGGTCACGGCAGGGCTTCCAGGGCGGCGAGCAGTGTGGCCTGGTCGATCTGGCCGATGTGCCGCAGCGCGATGGCACCGTCGGCGTCGAGCACCAGCGTCACCGGTAGCCCCTGGACGGTGCGCAGCTGCCGGAGCAGCTCGCCGTCGGGGTCGTACAACTGCTCGAAGCGCACGCCGGTGGATTCCAGGAAGTCCGCGGCGGCCTCCGGCTGGTCCTTGGTGTTCACCCCGATGAAGCGGACACCGTCACCGGTGTCCTCGGCAACCGACGCGAGCATCGGCATCTCCTCGCGGCACGGGTCGCACCAGCTGGCCCAGAAGTTCACCACGACGACCTGACCGGCTAGGTCCGCGGTGTCCACGGCCGGGCCGGGTCCCAGACAGTCCAGGACCACCCGGGGCAGTTCCGACGTCACCGACTCGGCGGCCTCCGGGGAACCGTCGCGGGTGCAGGGCACATCGAACACCGGCTGGTCCAGCTCCGGCCCCTCGTACACCGGGGCCGACAACCCACCCTGTGCGGGCTCGGCGTCTCCGGTCGACGGGGCGGCGCACGCGCCCAGCACCAGCGCAGACACCGCTACCGAGCCAGCCAGTCCTCCCGCCCGGTGCATCCGCTCTCCCTGTCATCGAGCCATGAGCGCACGGAGCGAGCAGTCTACTATCCTGGATAGGACTCAGACGAGGAGGCTGGATGCTGGCACGAGCCCACGGGGTGGTGTCCCGCCGCTGGGTGCCGGCAACGGTGACCGCTGCCCTGCTGGCAGCGGCCTGCAGCACACCTGGTGCGCCCAACCGGAACGCCGAGGTCGACACAACGAACCCCAGCGGCCACGTCGAGCTGTCTTCGCCCGACACCGGCTACGTCGGCCCTGCTGAACGACCTGCCACGGCCGGCGCTGAGGCTGCGAACCACCATGGGTCGTCGGTTCGACCTGCGGGCCCGGCCGGCCATCGAGGCGACCGTGGTCTTCTTCGGCTACACCCACTGCCCGGACGTGTGTCCCACCACCATGGCCGACCTCGCCGTCGCCTACCGCCGGCTTGCTCCGGCCACCAGGCGGGACGTGACCGTGGTGTTCGTGACCGAGGACCCGCGCCGAGACACCCCAGACGTGCTCCGACGGTGGCTGGACGGCATCGACCCGCGGTTCGTCGGCGTGCTGGGCGGTGGTCAGCGGACTCGGGCGGTCCTGCAGCAGCTGTACGCCCCCCTGAGTCGCATCAACCCACACCCCTCACCCGCCATCAAGCACCCCCCTGGTCACCACCACGGCGACGAGGCCGACAGCACGCGCTCCGAGGTCGAGAGTGGCAACGGCCACCATGACGACCAAGGTGGCGAGGGGGCACTCGGTGACGACTATGGCGTCGACCACAGCGGCGCGATCTACGTGTTCGGACCGGGCGGCCAGACCCTGCTCTACACCGGCGGAGAAACCCCGAGCGACTATGCCACCGACTTGACCCGGTTCGCGGGCTGACCGGACACTGACGCACGGGCCGATCCGGGCATCGTGCGCCGCGTCGTGTAGCCGCTGCACCATCGTTGTTGGGAACCATCCGGTGATCGCCGCCCGTCGGCATACTAAGATAACTAGTAGACACACTGGAGCCCAAGGAGCGCGACATGCCGGAAGCCCTGTACGCCCTCGCCTTGCTGGCCTGCCCGGTCGGCATGGGCCTGATGATGTGGTTCATGATGCGCGGCGGAAAGCACCCCAGGCCGGAGGCGCCGCCCGAGCGGTCTGCTCGGCCGTCCGCCAGTGACGCTGCGGTCGCCGCCTTGCGTGCCGAGGTGGATCAGTTGCGCGCGGAGCAGCGCGACAGCCATCGCCCTGGTGAGGCCGGGGCGCCACCGGCAGACACTCAGCCCGCTGACCAACTGGGACCTCGCCGCGCGCACCCGTAGGACTGCTGCCAGATGCGTGTCGTACCGCGGCGGCGATGTGTCGTCGATTCTCACCAGGCGCATGTCGAGCCGACAAGCCGGTCGGCTCGGCGTGACTAGGACGGCGACTGCCCCGAGAAGCTGATCGGACACAGGTCCGCGGCCGACGCCACGGCTGCCGGGGCGGCCACGACCGCGACGGGGGTGGCAAACAAGGCAGCGGCCGCCAATACGGTGAGCGCTGAGCCGGTGACGCCAAGCGGGTGTGCCGGGGCGACGAGCCGGCGCACTCGCGCCAACGATGTGCTCCCACCGGCACCCAAAGCGGCAGGCGGCGCTGAGGCCTCGGCCAGCCGAACGAGCGCCGTGGCGATCGTGAGCCGGTCGCTGCGCCGGGCGGCGACGTCATCGGCGAGCATCTCGACTAGACGCGCCGTCGCCCGGTGGGCGTCGCGGAAGGCCCGGACCCGGGGAAAGGCCCGGCGTAAGGTGTCCGGGGCCACCAGCACGAGGTCGTGCCGTCCGTGCAGGTGTGCGCGTTCATGGGCGAGCACGGCCGCCAGCTGGTCGTCGTCGAGAGCGGCGACAGCGGCGGTGGTTACCACGATCTGTTTGCGGCGCCCCGGTAGGCAGTACGCGGCCGGGGCGCAATGGTCTATCACCAGCGCGTCACGGTCCTCGTGGCCACGGGGAGCCAGAGTCAGCGCCTCCAGCTGGCGGCGGCGCTGCCGGCGTGAAGTCACCAGGCCGGCCACGAGGCAGTACCCCACTCGAGCCATGACCGTGACGGCCAGCATCCCGCCGGTGACGCTCAACACCGCGCCGCCCGGGGTGGCGTACTGGGCGCGGAGTGCGGCGGTGCAGGCAGAGAGCAGTGCGGCGAGGTTTGCGCTAATGGGGACCTCCGGGACCGCGAGCGCAACGCCAGCGAGCACCACCGACACCAAGATCGAGAAGGTCAGCGCCTGCCAGGCGAGGATTCCCAGCCGAGGAGAGCGATCCGGCCACCCCGACCGGCTCAGCAGCCACCGACCGGGCACCGCGGCGACCACCGCGACGACGACCAGCATGATCGGGGCAATCACCGGCGGCGCCCCTTGCGGTTCGGCGCACGCGACGCCAGAACCTGCCGGAGCTTGGCCACCTCCTCGAGTGGCATCTGCTCAACGAATCGCATCAGGGTGGTGGCCCGGTCGCTACTACCCGCCAGGACCTCACCCATGACGGCGGCGTTGTGCTCCTCCCGGGACTGGACAGGCACATACCGGTAGGCGCGGCCAACCAGCTCGCGGGTGAGGAACCCCTTGCGGCGCAAGTTGTCCATCACAGTCATCACGGTGGTGTAGGCGATGGTTCGGTCCTCCCGCAGGTCCTCGAGGACCTCGCGTACGGCGACCGGACGGCCGTACGACCACAGCCGGTGCATGACCACAGCTTCCAGCTGTCCCAGCAGGCGCACCAGCGATCCCCTCCGTTCCGCAGAGCCGACCACGACTGGCGGCTTGTTCTATGCGGCATAGTAGCCATGATTCGTGCCGTCCAGGGACCCTACGTCCCGAACCTGAGGTGCCGCTCGGCCGAGCCATATACTATCCGACCTAGTTGTACGTCGACCTGTCACGGCAAGGACCACCGCATGAGCTCTCGACCTCGTACGCAGCGTCCGTCCCGAGATGCGGGGGCATCCACGACGCGCGGTCGCGGATCGGCTGCGGACCGGGACCGGCGCCGAACACGTGCGGGTGCAGCGGCCTCACCGGGCCGCCGTCCCTGGGTGCTGTTGGCGGTCCTGGTCGCTGGGGTGACTGTGCTCATGGTGGGCACGGTCTTCATCGTGCAGAGCAGCGTCGGCGAGGACGCGCCGTCCGCCGGTGATCCGGTGCGGCTCGAGCACGTGCACGGACTCGGCCTCGACCCGGCCGACGGATCGCTGTACGCGGGCACGCAC
>JALYQN010000224.1 GCA_030855835.1 Actinomycetota bacterium
CGGCCTGGCAGGCGGCGTTCTCGACCGGCTGCTCGGACAGATGTACGTGCAGCGGTCGACCGCCACTGGCCGAGACGACTGCTGGAAGCGCCTCGCGCGGCACCGCACGCACCGAGTGGATCGCAGCGCCCACCGTCACGCCGGCCGCCGGCCGCCAGCTGGTGACCCGCGCCGCCCACCGGTCCGCATCGGCGTCGGCGAACCGCCGCTGAACCCCGGCCAGCGGCAGGCGTGCGCCTTGCGCGGACAAGCCTCCGGACAGGTAGCACACGTCCAGCAGGCACAACCGCACCCCCGCCTCGGCCGCCGCCTGTGCCAACGCGTCGGACATCACGTTGGGCGCGTCGTAGGCCGTACCGTCCGGACCGTGGTGCAGGTAGTGGAACTCGCCCACCGCGGTGACCCCGGCGAGCGCCATCTCGGCATAGGCCGCCCGGGCCAGCCTCAGGTACGCGTCCGGGTCCAGCCGCGCAGCCACGGCGTACATCTGCTCGCGCCAGTCCCAGAAGCTGCCACCAGCGCCGTGTGTGCGCCCCCGCAGCGCCCGGTGGAAGGCGTGGCTGTGCGCGTTCGCGAAGCCCGGCAGAACGACCCCGGGCAGTCGGGTGGCGCCGTCGACGCGGCCGCCCGGCAGCACGCGGGAGAACCGCCCGCCGGTCACTTCGATCCGACAGCCACGCACCAACCCGCTCGGCAGCAACGCGTACTCCGCCCACCACACCGTCCCCACAGCCGAATGATCACTCCGAGGCGTGGCTGAAGCGCCGGGAGGCGGTGACAAGTCAGGGGCTCTCGTGCATCGGGACGCTGATGCCGCGCGCCTGCGCGACCTCGTCGGCGCGCTCGTAGCCCGCGTCGACGTGCCGGATCACCCCCGTGGCCGGGTCGTTGGTGAGCACGCGGGAGATCTTCTCGCCGGCCAGCGCGGTGCCGTCGGCGACCGTCACCTGCCCGGCGTGCAGCGACCGACCGATTCCCACCCCGCCGCCATGATGGATCGACACCCAGGTCGCCCCGCTCGCGGTGTTGACCAGCGCGTTCAGCAGCGGCCAGTCCGCGATCGCGTCGGACCCGTCGGCCATGGCCTCGGTCTCGCGGTAGGGCGAGGCGACCGAGCCGCAGTCGAGGTGGTCCCTCCCGATCACGACCGGTGCCGACAGCACCCCGGCCGCGACCATGTCGTTGAACCGCACCCCCGCCCGATCCCGCTCGCCGTAGCCGAGCCAGCAGATCCGCGCCGGCAGCCCCTGGAAGGCGACGGTGTCCTGCGCCGCCCGGATCCAGCGCCGAAGGTGGTCGTCGTCGCCGAACATGTCGAGTACAGCCGCGTCGGTTTCGCGGATGTCGGCCGGGTCTCCGGACAGTGCCACCCAGCGGAACGGCCCCTTGCCTGCACAGAACAGCGGCCGGATGTATGCCGGCACGAAACCGGGAAAGTCGAACGCCCGCTCATAGCCGCCCTGACGAGCCTCGTCGCGGATCGAGTTGCCATAGTCGAACACCTCGGCCCCGGCGTCCAGGAACCCGACCATCGCCTCGACGTGACGCGCCATCGATCCCCGCGCCCGGGCTGTGAACTCCTCCGGCTCGGCCTCGGCGTAGGCCGGCCACTCGTCGACGTCCACCCCCTCCGGCAGGTACGACAGCGGGTCGTGCGCCGAGGTCTGGTCGGTCACCACGTCGACCGGGACGCCCCGGCGCAACAGCTCGGGCAACACCGTCGCACAGTTGCCCACCATGCCGACCGACAGCGCCCTGCGGTCGCGGACTGCCTGCTCGCAGCGGCGGACGGCGTCGTCGACGTCGACGGCCTGCTCCTGCAGGTAGCGGTGGTCGACCCGGCGGCGCAGCCGCGCGGCGTCCACGTCGACGATCAGGCACACCCCGCCGTTCAGGGTCACCGCCAGTGGCTGCGCGCCGCCCATGCCGCCGCACCCACCGGTCACGGTCAACGTCCCCGCCAGCGAGCCGCCGAACCTCTTGGCGGCCACGGCCGCGAACGTCTCGTACGTGCCCTGCAGGATCCCCTGGGTACCGATGTAGATCCACGACCCGGCGGTCATCTGGCCGTACATCGTGAGCCCGAGGCGCTCCAGCCGCCGGAACTCCGGCCAGGTGGCCCAGTCGCCGACCAGGTTCGAGTTGGCGATCAGCACCCGGGGAGCCCACTCGTGCGTGCGCAGCACCCCCACCGGTCGCCCCGACTGCACCAGCATGGTCTCGTCGGCACGCAGCGCGGTCAGCGTGCGCACCATCGCGTCGTAGGAGGCCCAGTCCCGCGCCGCCCGCCCGGTGCCGCCGTAGACCACGAGGTCGTCGGGGCGCTCGGCCACCTCCGGGTCGAGGTTGTTCATCAGCATCCGCATGGGCGCCTCGGTCTGCCACGACCGCGCGGTCAGCGCCGTCCCACGCGGGGCGCGGACCGGACGGGCGCCGTGCACAGGGATGGCCGGTCGACAGGGTCGCGTCAGGAGACGGTGATGTCCGGAAGGCTGGCCGGGTCGGTGACCAGTGCGCGCGCGACGTCGCCGAGCCTCAGCTGGTGCCGGCGGGCGTAGCCGCGCAACAGCTCGAAGGCCTCGTCCACACTCACCGAGTAGATCTGCGCGACCGCTCCCTTGGCCTGCTCGATGATGACCCGACTGTTGAGCGCCGACTGCAGCTGCTCGGTCAGCATCTCGCCGCGGCGGATGGTCCGCTCCTGGAGCAGCCCGATGGTGGCCACGTCGGCCAGTGCCTGGACGATGTGCACCTCGTCCGGCTCCAGCCGGCCGGAGTCGGTGCCGAACAGGTTCAGTGCGCCGACGGTTTCGCTGCGCAACCGCAGGGGGATGGCGTGCACCGAGCGATAACCGGCCTCGACCGCGCGCGGCGCGAACAGCGGCCACCGGTCGGCGGCCGCAGCAAGGTCGGCGTTGGTCACCGGACGACCGGTGCGGTAGCAGTCCAGGCACGGGCCCTCATGGTTCTGCAGCGCGAACAGCTCCAGCAGCTTGGTCCCCTCTTCCGAGGCTGCCATGAACTGGAGCTGGCCCTGATGGTCGGCGAGCAGCAGACCGGTCGCGGCGGCTTCGACCAGCTCGGCGGTGCGGCTGGTCACCATCTGCAGGAACTCGATCAGGTCGAACTCGTCGACGAGGGTGTCGGCCACCTCCACGAAGACGTCCGCAAGCCGTTCGGCGGGAACCGCTGTCATGCCTTACCCCTCACCTGTCCACCCCGGGCCACGCCGAGGATCATCGTAGGTTCACTTTGCGTCACGGACCGCTCCCGGCGTCGAGTTGCAGGACGCCCGCGACCACGTCCCGAGCGACCTCACCGAGCCGTCGCTCCTCGGTGTAGGCCTGCGCCCGCAGCCGCACCATCGCCTCGGCGAGGCTGACCCGCAGCTGGATCATCACCATGCCCTGGGCGTGATACAGCTCGGAGCGGTACTCGAGCGCCTCGTCGAGCCCGACCGCCGACTCGTTCCCCACCGCCTGATCCTGACCGTCCAGCAGGATCGTCACGGCGACGTCGGCGAACGACAGGGCCAAGCCCAGGTGCTCGGGGCGCAGCGAGCCCGGATAATCCCGGTAGATGTCCATGACGCCGAGCCGGGCGCCGCCGACCTGGAGGGGGAAGGCGAACACCGCCCGAGTGCCTTGCTCCAACGCCTCGGCGGCATAGCCGGGCCAGCGACCCCGCGGGCCATCGGCGAGGTCCGGCTGCAGGCACGGTCGCCTGAACGCGAAGGCGTCTATACAGGGCCCCTCCCCCACGACGAACTGCATCTCCTCCATCAGCCTGCTGGTCGCGTCGGACGCGGCGGCCACCCCCGGCGGACCACCCTCGCTCATCACGCTGACCCCGGCCCCGCTCGCCGACAGGGCACGAACAGCGGCGGCGCACAACCGCTGGAGCGCACCGACCAGTGGGCTCGCGTCGTCGGTGGGCACGGGTTCGCCGGCGATGAGCATCTGCACGCTGGCCGCCGAGCCGTAGCGGTCGTCCGTCGTCACAACTCGGGGTCCAGATCGTGCTGCACTGGTACGTACAGGAAGTTGCCGAGGTGATCGCGGGCCGGCTGCCGGTTGCGCGGCTGGCGCACCAACCGGTACCGCACCAGGCGGGCGCCAGTGTCCAGCTCGACCACGGCAGGTGGTGACCCGTCGCCAGCGACTCCCCAGCTCATCCCGTGGGCGGGGCCACAGTAGGCACGAGCGGCCCTGCGTCGGGGCAATGTCGGCGCAGCCGCCGTCGTGGGTGCCCAGGACGTCGCCTGTGCTGTCATCAGGCTGCCCCCTCAGGCGTATCCGCTGTGACGGACTGGCTGCCGAGGTCTGGGGCAGGTGGCATCGGTCGCACACTCGTTCGTGCGAGGATCAGCCTAAGGTCACAAGGCCCGCCGAACAAGCGCGGGATTCGTCGCTGGCTCGACGTAGTTCAGCGGGGGCGACTCCGCCGCCGTACGAGCGGGCCTCGGCCACGTGCCTTGGCGTCGTACATGGCCTGGTCGGCTTCGCGCAGCAGGTCTTGCGCACTGCGCCGAGCGCTGGTGACGGTGGCGCCGATGCTCACGTGACGATCAGGTCCCGACCGTGCACACGCAACGGCCGGCGGGTGGTCTCCCGCATCCGGCGGTCGAGCGATCGGACGAATGCGGTGACTTGTTCACGCGTGCCCCCCACGTCCTCGCAGACGACTACGAACTCGTCGCCGCCCAGACGAGCCAGGGTGTCCATCTCCCGTAGCACCGACTTCAACCGGCGGGCGAGCTCGGCCAGGACCTCGTCCCCGGCGGCATGTCCAAGGGTGTCGTTGACGTTCTTAAAGCGGTCGACGTCGAGCACGAACACCGCGACCGCGGTGCCGAGCCGTTCGGTGGCGACGACGGCCTGCTCCACCCGGTCGATCAGCAGGGGCCGGTTCGGCAGACCGGTGAGGTGGTCGTGGGTGGCCCGGTGCTCCAGCTCGCGCAGGGTTAGCTGGGCAAGGTCGCGGTCGGCCGCCAGCGCCAGGTAGGACGCGGTCACATCGGCGAGCACCTGGGTGGTGGCCAGCTCCGCGGCGGTCCAGGGCGTGGCGGTCTTGCGGTACAGGTCGAGCACGCCCCAGCCGCAGTCGCGGGCCAGCAGCGGCATCGCCACCATCGTCTGGAGGCCGGCACGAGCGGAGGCGTCGGAGAACTCGGGCCACCGGTCCTCGGCGCCGATGTCGTTGACCACGACCGGTGTCCGCTGGGAGACGCTGTCGATGCACGGTCCTCGCTGCAGCTGCTCCTGCAACCGCTCCACCTCGGCGAAGCCGGCGTCGGCGTGGACAAAGCCCACCCGCTCGGCGTCTACCTGCATCGCACCGGCGCCGGCGATGCCGAGAGCATGGCCGGCCACACACAGCTCGCGGAGCATCTCCTCGCTGGTGAACTCGCCACTGGCGGTCCGCGCGAGCCGGGCGAGCGGTGCCGCGATCTCCAGGTCCGGTGACGACTCGCCCATTACTCTCCCCCGATCGCGCGCGCAACTCTCGCGGCACCGAGGTCCGGGGTGCTCGTGTGACGCATAGTAACCGAACGTGCGCGGACAGCCAATGCGCCGCGAGCACGCCCCGGCCACTTGACAGCAACTTCACAGGGGGACAGCATCGCCGACACCAGCACATTTGGGCCGCCCCCGGACCTCGGTACGC
>JALYQN010000231.1 GCA_030855835.1 Actinomycetota bacterium
GTGAGCCGGTTGGCCTAGCCGACGCCAGACCTGCCGATGCCCGGACCTGGCCTGGACGTGCGGCTCGCCCGCAGCGGTAGGTTCCTGACTCGGGATCGAGGGCCGGGGGAGGGCAGTGCACCGCTCAGACTGGAAGTCCGTGCTCGATGTGGCCGCGCCTGAGGCGTTGCGCTACCTGCGGTCGCTGCCCGAGCGTCGGGTGTATCCGCAAGGCGAGTACGCCGAGATCAGGCGATCTCTCGACCACGGGCTGCCAGATGAGGGTCTGGAGGCGGCGCAGGTCGTGGCCGACCTGGTCCGTGATCTCGGCCCGTACGTCACCGCGCACGCCAGCGGTCGGTTCTTCGGTTTCGTCATCGGTGGCTTGCACCCGGCGGCCTGGGGTACCGAGCTGCTGGTCTCGACGTGGGACCAGAACGCGGGGCTGTTCCCGCCGACGCCCGGCGTGGCTGTCGCCGAAGAGATCGCCGCCGAGTGGCTGGTCGACCTGCTGGGTCTGCCATCGGCAACCTCGGTCGGCTTCGTGACGGGCGGTCAGATGGCGAACTTCACCTGCCTGGCCGCGGCCCGGCACGAGGTGCTGCGCTCGGCCGGCTGGGACGCCGAGGCGGACGGGCTGCTCGGCGCACCTCCGGTGAGCGTCGTCGTCAAGGAGGGTGCGCACTCCTCGGTCCTGCGCGCGCTGCGCTTCCTCGGGCTGGGGGAGCGGGCCGCGGTCCTGGTCCCGTGCGACGACCAGGACAGGGTGCGTACGGACCTGCTCGCGGAGACCCTGCGTTCCCGGGCGGGTCCGACCATCGTGGCGGTCGAGTGCGGCAACGTGAACACCGGCTCCTTCGACGACTTTGCGGCCGTTGCGGACATCGCCAAAACCCATAGGGATGCGGGCAACCCGACTTGGGTACACGTCGACGGCGCGGTGATGCTGCTGGCGGCCGCTTCGCCGGGCATGTCCGAGTGGGTGCGTGGCCTCGACCGCCTCGACTCGTGGTCGACCGACGGGCACAAGCTGCTCAACGTGGCATACGACTGTGGAGTGGCCTTCTGCCGGAACGCGGCGGCGCACCGCGCCGCCATGAGCGTGCAGGCGGGCTACCTCGAGCAGGGGACCGGTGCCCGGGACCCGATGGACTTCAACCCGGAGTTCTCCCGGCGGGCCCGCGGGGTCGGTGTGTACGCGGCGCTACGCTCGTTGGGGCGCACAGGTGTGAGCGAGCTTGTCGAGCGCACCATGGGGCTCGCGCGACGTTTCGCTGAGGCATTGGCGGCCAGTGGTCGAGCGGAGATCGTCAACGAGGTCGTGTCCAACCAGGTCCTGGTCCGCTGGCTCGCGCCGGACGGGGACAACGCCGGTTTCGCGAATGCCGTGATGGCCGGTGTCCGTGGCGAGGGGATCGCGTTCTTCAGCGGGACGACCTACCGAGGCGAACGGCTGATGCGGATCTCTGTTTCGGACTGGGCAACCGACGAGCAGGATGTCGACCGGGTGGTGGAGGCGCTACTCCGGCATGCCGGAGCTGCCCACCGTGCCGCCGCAGAAACCCGCTCTGCGCCCGGCACCGTTACCGGATCCCCTCACCCCGCCTCACCGTGACCCTGGCCGCTACCCTCCCGACAGTGGCTTCGATGTCCAGCACCGCGTTCGACCTGGAGGCACCGAGTTGATGCAGATCGGAATCGTCGGAGCAGGTCGGATCGGGGGCAACACGGCGCGCCAGCTGGTCCGCGCCGGCCACGATGTGCTTCTGAGCTACTCGCGCGACAGCGACAAGCTCGAACGGCTAGCGGCTGAGATCGGCGCTCGTGCCGGCACGAGTACGCCACGCGAGGCGGTCGCGCTAGCCGACGTGGCGGTGATCTCGGTGCCGTGGCGACTGCTGGACGAGGTGCTCGAACAGTTGGGGTCGCTCGACGGCAAGATCGTGGTGGACACCACCAACCAGTACGGGGCCGCGGGGCTCGAGGATCTGCCGATCGGTCGTACCGCAGCCCAGGTCAACGCCGAACGGATGCCCGGCGCGCGCTACACCAAGAGCTTCAACACGCTGACGTCGGCATTCCAGGCCGAGGCGGCAGGGCGCGCCGGCGCGGATCGTGCCGTGCAGTGGATCTGCGGCGACGATGCCGAGGCCAAGCGCATCGTCGCCGGTCTCATCGAGGAATCGGGATATGTGGCTGTCGACCTCGGTGGCACTGCGGACGCCTCGGTGATGGAGGCGCCGCGCCGGCCTGGCGCGGTCTACGGTGAGGAGTACCGTGCGGCCGACGCGGCGGCCGTCGTGGCGGCGGTGCGGGTTGGGCAACCGATCCCCCCAGCGCCCTCGTACCCGTCGCCGAGCATCTGAGCGTGCGCACCGGGACGTCTGCTTTCCTGGAACGCACCCAGAACTCGTTGCGGGCGATCTCCAGGCCGGCTTCGTCGAGTAGCACGACGTCATAGCCTCCTGGCTCGAGCTCTGCCGTGTCGAACGACATGGTGCCGACGGCACTGTCGGACGACTGCGACGTCAGTTCCTGCTGCGGCGCGTCGCCACCCTCGGGGACGACAGCGACCGTCGCCTGCGATACGCCGGGTGTGTTGTGGTGCACGGTGACCTCGTCGCCCGCCGTGAGCATGCGCCGGTCCAGTGAGACGGTGGTCGGCAAGGCCAACGGCTCCAGCTCGAACGTCGACAGCACTGCACGGTGGTCGGAGGTCCAATCCTCAAACCCGATGTCGACGAGCGGATCCGCCGCTTCGCCGACCAAGCTGGCTGTCCAGCGTCTCCACGGGACCACCGGCGTAGACGTAGTCGATCCGGTCGCCGCCGCCGTGGCTGAGGTCGGAGTCGCCGTGGGTCAGACCGGGATCGGCCACCGGATCGGGATGGACCTCCCGGAACGTGTCGCGGAAGTCGATGTCGAACAACGCCTCACTCACCGGCCACTGCACGACCTTGTCGACCCCCTCGCGTGTCCCGATCGTCTCGCCGGTGTAGTCGAGACTGGATGGCTGGTTGAAGTCGCCGGTCAGGAACGTGGGGTAACCGGCCTCGGCGGTCTCGGCGAGACTCGGCAGCAGGATGTCCATCGACGAGGTCCGGATCTCGTTCTCCGAGGCGATCACGTCCTGGACGGGCATTCCTGAGCTCAACAGCTTCGGTCCGTAGGCCACATAGTCGAGGTGGGTGTTGAAGAACGCCACCGCGTAGCCAGGCTGCACCTCGACGAGTGCGTACAGACCGCCGGCACCCGAGGGTTCGTGGATCGGGTACTTGGACAGCAGCTGCAGCCCGACGTTGTAGTAGGGGTAGCCCGTCTTCTCGGCGATCTCCGGGAGCCTGTTGTACGACTCGAGGACACCGATGATGTCCGCGTCGAGTGACCGCATCACCTGGTCGGTGGAGGCGTTGCCGCCGTACTCGATGTTGTAGACCAGGACGTCCAGGTCCATCGCCTCAGCGGTCTCCCGAGCTCGGTCACTGTCGGCCTCCGAGGCCGGGCCCGTGCTGTCGGACGTGCATCCGCCGGCCAGACCCGGGAGGAGCAGACACAGTGCAAGCAGGCCGGACGTGGTGCCGAGTCGCGCGAGCGCACGCCGGGCAGCCTAGTGACACCAGGCAGGACCCAGCTCGAAGTCCGGGTCCGCGGTCAGTCGCGCGAGCGCCGCCAAAATGCCGCCATCGCCAGTGGGGCGAAGATCACCGTGATGATGACCGACCACAGCACGGAGGCGACCACGGGGTGCTGCAGGGGGAAGGCGGCGTCGGCCAGCGCTGGATCACCGTTGCCCCACAGGTTCCGACAAGCCTGGGTGAGCGACGACACCGGGTTCCATTCGGCGACGACCCGCAGCCACGAAGGCATGTCACCCGTCGGGGCGAACGTGTTCGCCACGAACGTGAGTGGGAACATGACGGTGAACATGAATCCCTGGACTGCTTCGACGGACTGCAGCAGCGACCCGACCCAGATCCCGAACCAGATCATCGAGAAGCCGAACAGGAGCAGCAGACCGAAGGCCAGCAGGGCATTGGCAAACCCCTCTCGCATCCGCCAGCCGATCAACAGCCCGGTTATCGCCATCACCAGGATGCCGATGCTGGAGTGGATCAGACTGGACACGCTGCGTCCCACGAGCACTGATGCGCGCGACATCGGCAGCGACTTGAACCGGTCCACGATGCCCTTGGCAAGGTCGTTGGTGAGCCCGACCGCGACCACGAAGCAGGAGAACACGATCGTCTGCGCCATGATCCCGGGCAGCAGGAACTCGCGATAGTCGGCACCGCGAACGGCGATGGACCCGCCGAAGACGTAGGCGAACAGCAGCGTGAACATCACCGGCTGGATGGTGACGTCGAGCAGCATTTCCGGCATCCGTCTGATGTGCAGCAGGTTGCGCCACACCACGGTCATGGACTGCTGAACCAGTCCCCGGTGCTCGACCGGGACCGGGCTCCGGGTCTTCGTCGCGGTGCTCATCGACCGGCCTCCGTCTTGGACCCGTGGGTGACGGACGCATCATCGTCGGTCGGCGGGTCGTCAGCCTCCGCACGCCTGCCGGTCAGGTGCAGGAACACGTCGTCCAGGCTGGGCCGCTTGAGGCCAAGGTCGTCGACCTCGATGCCGCTGGTCTCGAAGGCATCGGCGATCCGGGTCATGTCGCCCAGACCGTCAGCCTGAGCGGTCAACCGGCGGCTGGACTGTTCCGCGTGCACCTCGGGTGAGCACGTGCGCAGCAGCTGCTCGGCTCGGGACAGGTCGGCTGCGTGCTTGATGGTGAGCACCACGCTGGCCTGGCCGGCTTCGTCCTTGAGCTGGGTCGGGGTCCCGGACGCGATGACCCGGCCGCGGTCGATCACCACGATCTGGTCGGCCATCTGGTCGGCCTCCTCGAGGTACTGGGTGGTCAGCAACAGCGTGGTGCCGTCGCGCACCAGGTCCCGCAGCACGTCCCACAGCTCTACCCGGCTGCGCGGATCGAGCCCGGTCGTCGGCTCGTCGAGGAACAGCACGGGCGGGGCGGCGACCAGGCTGACCGCGAGGTCGAGGCGCCGGCGCATCCCACCGGAGTAGGTCTTGGCCAGCCGATCCGCCGCGTCGCTGAGCCGGAACCGCTCGAGCAGGTCGTCGGTTGTATCCCGCAGGTACGCCATCGGCAGGCCATACAGGCGACCGATGAGCCGGACGTTCTCCCTGCCCGTGAGCAGCTCGTCCACCGTGGCCGCCTGCCCGGTCAAGCCCATGCTGCGACGCACGGCCGCCGGATCCTTCACGATGTCATGCCCGCCGACCAGACCGGTGCCGCTGGTGGGCCGGGACAGGGTGGTCAGCATGCGTACGAGAGTCGTCTTGCCGGCACCGTTGGGGCCCAGCAGCCCCAGCACCGAGCCCTGCGGGATCGAGAAGCTCACCCCGCCCACGGCCACGGTCTCACCGAAGCGTTTGACCAGGTCGATGGCCTCGACCGCGGTCACCGCGCCCGAGACTGCCGTCGCCGATCCCGGGCTCGCCGTGGTTCGTGTCATGGCCGAGAATCTAGGCGCGGCCTCCGACAGTGTGGTGCTTGGCCTCTGCATCCGTCCGCCTTCCTCGTCGCTGGCTGGCATTCGATCACCTCGTACCGACGCTAGGAGCTCAAGCGGGGTCGAGGTCCAGCTTGTTCCCACGTCGTCGCGACCTAGGTCGTAGGTTGTGCACGCCCAAGGAAGCGAGACCGGAGGTGATTCGCACCGGAAGCCCGGTGGTTCCGGCCGGGTCGATGAGCAGTGCAATACTGAGTGCGGCACACCGGGCGAGCCGCGTCGTTCGCAACCAAGACGCCTGGCCACGATCGAGACGAGGAGCCATGGCGACATCGAGCGCCGGTCTCCGGTGGTGTGGTCGGTGAGGTCGCCGACGGCTCGCGGCCTGCTGAGCGATCGCTTGTTGCAATCGCTGGCCGGTCCCCTCGCTCCCGTCCCAGACCTGCCGGCCATGGCGGAGCGCAGGGTGTCCGCCTGCCGAGCCTTGACCGACGAGGACATCCAGCTGAGCTTGCTGGTGTTGCAGGAGCTGGTCTACGACGGAATCGACGCCGCAGACGAGCGCTGGGAACGCTCACCGGATCTGGCAGCAACGAGGGTGGTTCTCGAAGACGCCTGTGAGGCTGAGTTGCGCGCCGCGGTGAAGGGGCCGGTGAGTCAGGTTGCGCAGCTGGCGCACGTCGACGTCGCAGCGGCGATCTTCGAGCTTGCCGACGCCGTCGAGGCGCCCCGGCTGTCCGCCCACCTGCACCGGCAGGCGACCCTCGGGCAGTTGCGAGAATTCTTGGTACACCGA
This sequence comes from Actinomycetota bacterium, assembly GCA_030855835.1. GTDB lineage: Bacteria > Actinomycetota > Actinomycetes > Propionibacteriales > Nocardioidaceae > JACCVL01. Next base: position 6,304 of record JALYQN010000231.1, read on the forward strand.
TCGGTCTACCACCTCAAAGAGGCGGATCCGCATACCTGGTTGGTGCCTCGGCTGCGAGGCGGGCCGAAGGCAGCCCTGCTGGAAGTGCAAATCGACGAGTACGGCGGGGGACGGCTCGATGGGATGCATGCGCAGCTGTTCGCCCAGACAATGCTGTCGGCCGGCCTCGACCCGACTTACGGTGCGTACGTCGACAGGGTGCCGGCGGCCACGCTTGCCACCACCACGACGATGACGCTGTTTGGCCAGCAGCGGCGGTTGCGAGGCATGACCGCAGGTCACCTGGCGGCGTTCGAGGCCACCTCATCGTTACCGAACCGGCGGTACGCCGAAGGCGTACGCCGACTCGGACTCGGCGAGCAGGGGGCGGCGTACTTCGAGGAGCACGTCGTCGCCGATGCGGTGCATGAACAGGTAGCCGCACGCAACCTGTGCGGCGGACTCGTCGCGAGCGAGCCATCCTTGCTGGGCGACGTGCTTGTCGGTGCTGCCGCCTGCCTCATCCTCGACGCGTGGTCTGCGACGGCCATCTTGGACGCCTGGGCAGCCGACGAGTCGGCGCTGCTGCCAGCCTTGACACTGCAGGCGCAGGTCGCTTGATGACAGGCTCAGGCGCTCGAGATGAGCATGCTCACGTGC
>JALYQN010000252.1 GCA_030855835.1 Actinomycetota bacterium
CCCTGAGCGGGCGCGCGAGCTGATGGGCCAGGACTCCGATGCCTGGGCCGCGTTCCGTCCCGACATTCTCGGCAGCGTCGCCGTCCTGCACGACGGCGGTGCGTACACGATGGTGCTCTACTTCACGTCCGAAGCCGACGCTCGGGAAGGTGAGCGCAGGCAGCCGCCGCCAGAGCTCGAGGCTCAGATGAAGGAGCTGGACGCGCTGAGCGTCGGCGAGCCCGAGTTCCTCGACATCCGGCAACCGTGGCTGTACGCCCCGCGCTAAAGACCCCGGTCCGAGCACTCGGATCCGGGGTCAAGAGTGGGCGCGCGGAGTTCGCACTGGGTCACGGCGCGACAGATCGCCGCGACAGCGTTGGTGCTGCGGTCAGGAGTCGACCGACATGCGCATGTGGGGGATCGCGCCGCCACCGGCGAGCAGCGCGCGCACCTCGGACTCACGGTAGCGGCGGTGGCCGCCCAGGGTCCGGATGGAGCTGAGCTTGCCGGCTTTGGCCCAGCGAGTGACGGTCTTGGGGTCGACTCGGAACAGGGATGCAACCTCGGACGGCGTGAGCAGAGCCTCCGCCGGCGTTGCGGGACGCGTGGTCATCGGTGGTCCTTCCTCGACGGCCGGCCCGGTACGGTCGGCAGTCTGCGGCTACTGGCTGAGTATAGAGTGTCGCACGCAGTAACCGGGAGGGCCGCTATATCATCCCTTTTCCGGCAGAGAACCAACCGTTCGGGTGGTTACGGCACCAATAGGACACCACTGAGCAGGGGTCCATGGGCAGACCAGCGGTGAGGCCGCTACAGGCGAGGCGAAGGGGCGCTCGCCGCGCGGCTAACGGGTCAGCGACTCGCGGACTCGTCGTACTCGTGCTCGTCCGCCTCGGGACCGTCGGTGTCGGGGGCCACGTCCGAGCTGTCGGGGGCGGACTCGTGCCCGTGTAGCTCGCGCTGCAACTCGGTGAAATCGGTTTCGATGGTCCGGTACTTGAGGTCGCGAGCGACCTTCGTCTGCTTGGCCTTCGCTCGGCCGCGCCCCATAGGGTCGACCCCCTCGCACAGGTCGAGCCGAGAAGCTCCTCGCGGGCTCCCGGACGTGTCAGCAACGGTCTCGCCTGCGATCGTACCCGGCTCCCGAGCAATGTCGCACTCCGGGAGCCTTTCGCCTGCCTGCTGTCCGCACCCGGGGCTCCCGCTCAAGGGTGCCGACCGTGCAGGGCGGCGCCACCGTCGCCGCCGGCGGTGACCGCGCCGCACTGCCAGGCGGGGACGCCACGCTCGGCCAGCTGCCGTACCGCCTCGTCGGCCGCACCGGCGGCGACCACGGCGACCATCCCGACCCCCATGTTGAGGGTGGCTTCGAGCTCGCGTACCGCGACCCCCCCGACCTCGCCCACCACACCGAAGACCGGCGGTGGCGACCAGGTGGCGCGCTCGATGGCTGCTGCCACCCGCGGCGGCAGGACGCGGGCCAGGTTGGCTGCCAGCCCACCGCCGGTGATGTGGGCCACCGCGTGCACCTCGACACTCGCGGCCAGGGCCAGGCAGTCCCGGGCGTAGATGCGGGTCGGTTCGAGCAGCTCGTCGCCGAGCGCCCGGCCAAGCTCGGGCACCTCGCGGTCCAGTGCCCAGCCGGCTTCCTCCAGCAGGACGTGCCGAACCAGCGAATATCCGTTGCTGTGCAACCCGGACGCCGCCATGGCAACCAGCGCGTCGCCAGGCCGCACCCGGTCCGGCCCAAGCAGGTCGGCCGCCTCCACCACGCCGGTGGTGGCGCCGGCGAGGTCGTATGCGTCCGGGGCGAGCAACCCCGGATGCTCGGCGGTCTCACCACCCAGCAGCGCGCAACCGGCCTGCATGCAGGCTCTGGCCACCCCCTCCACGATCGTGGCGACCCGCTCCGGCACGACCCGGCCGCAGGCGATGTAGTCGGTGAGGTAGAGCGGCTCGGCGCCGCACACGACCAGGTCGTCGACAAGCATGCCGACCAGGTCGAAGCCGATGGTGTCGTGCCGGTCCATCGCCTGCGCGATGGCCACCTTGGTCCCGACGCCGTCGGTCGACGTGGCCAGCAGCGGCCGGTCGTACCGCGCGAGCGCCGAGACGTCGAACAGGCCGGCGAACCCACCGATCCCGCCGACCACCTCCGGCCGGCGGGTCTCGTCGACCCGTGCCCGCATGAGCTCGACGGCGCGGTCTCCCGCCGAGACGGAGACGCCGGCGGCGGCGTAGCTGGTCACCGGGGGACCGATGAGACACGCCTGTCGGGGCTGCGGCGGGACTGCCTCATCGTGGGTCCGCCGCGGGCAGTGCCAGCTCGTCCGCGGGAACGGGGTCTAGGCCGAGCTCGAGCAGGTCCTTGCCGAGCAGCTCGCTCGACGGCAGCGGGACCGGGTAGACACCGTCGAAGCAGGCCCGGCACAGCCGGTCCTTCGGCACCGACGTCGCGGCTACCAGCTCATCGAGGTCGACGTAGCCCAGTGAGTCGGCGTCGATGGAACGGCAGATCTCGTCTGGCGTCAGGCCACCGCCGATCAGCTCGGCCCGACTGGCGAAGTCGATGCCGTAGAAGCACGGCCACTTGACCGGCGGGGACGAGATTCGCACGTGCACCTCGGTGGCACCCGCCTCGCGCAGCATCCGGACCAGCGCCCGCTGAGTGTTGCCGCGCACGATCGTGTCGTCGACGACGGCCAGCCGCTGCCCGGCAATCACGTCGCGCAGCGGGTTGAGCTTGAGCCGGATCCCGAGCTGGCGGATCGTCTGGCTGGGTTGGATGAAGGTGCGGCCCACGTACGAGTTCTTGACCAGCCCCTGCCCGTACGGGATCCCGGACTCCTCGGCGTAGCCGATCGCCGCCGGGGTCCCCGACTCCGGCACCGGGATCACCAGGTCGGCGTCGACCGGGTGCTCCCGGGCGAGCCGACGGCCGATCTCCACCCGTACCGAGTGCACCCGCTGGTCGGACAGCAGGGTGTCCGGCCGGGCCAGGTAGACGTACTCGAACAGGCAGCCCTTCGGCTCCGGCTCGGCGAACCGCTGCGTACGCAGACCGTGCTCGTCGATCGCGAGCAGCTCGCCGGGGGCGACCTCGCGCACGTACGCCGCACCGACGATGTCCAGCGCCGCGGTCTCGCTGGCCACTACCCAGCCGCGCTCCAGCCGGCCCACCACCAGGGGGCGGATCCCCTGTGGGTCGCGGGCGGCGTACAGCGTTGCCTCGTCCATCCAGACCAGCGAGAAGGCACCCCGCAGCTGGCGCAGCACCTCGACGGCGGCCTCCTCGACCGAGCGGTCGGGGTAGCTGGCGAGCAGGGCGGTTATCACGCCGGTGTCGGTGGTCTCGACTCCCGTCGACCACGACGTCGCCAGCTCGCCGGACTCCCCGGCCCGGGTCTCGACCAGACCGAGCAGGTCGTGGGTGTTGATGAGGTTGCCGTTGTGCGCCAACGCGAGGGCGCCTCCAGCGGTGGGGCGGAAGGTCGGCTGGGCGTTCTGCCAGTTGCTGGAGCCGGTGGTGGAGTAGCGGCTGTGCCCGACCGCGAGGTGCCCCTTGAGCGAGGCCAAGGTCGGCTCGTCGAACACCTGCGAGACCAGTCCCATGTCCTTGTAGACCAGGATCTGTCGCCCGTTGCTGACCGCGATGCCGGCCGACTCCTGCCCGCGGTGCTGCAGCGCGTACAGGCCGTAGTAGGTGAGCTTGGCGACGTCCTCGCCCGGTGCCCAGACCCCGAAGACACCGCAGGCGTCTTGTGGGCCCCGGTCGTGCGGGTCGAGGTGGTGCGTCAGCCGACCGTCTCCGCGGGCCACGACCGCCATCGTACGGGGCGGGTCGGCGCGGGTCAGGGGGCGAGCCGGTCGAGCAGCAAGGCTTCGGCGAGGCAGGCCCGGCCGAACTCGGCCAGGTGCAGGCTCTCGTTGGCGCCGTGCGCACGGGTGTCGGGGTCCTCCACCCCGGTGACCAGGATCGCGGCGTCGGGAAAGGCACCCGCCAACTCGGCGATGAACGGGACCGAGCCGCCGACACCGATGTCCACCGGCGCGGTGCCGTCCCAGGCGTCGGTGAGCGCTGCCCGCGCCGCCTCGTACACGGCCCCGGTGGCGTCGATCGCGAACGGCTGCCCGAGGTCGGGCGAGCCGACGGTGACGTGTGCACCCGACGGGACGTGCCGCTCCAGGTGCCGGGTCAGGGTCGTGAGCGCCCGGTGGCAGTCGTCGCCGGGCGCGATCCGCAGGCTCACCTTGGCCCGCGCTACCGGCACCAGCGTGTTGGAGGCATGCGCGCTGGCCGGCGCGTCGAGGCCGGTGACGCTGAGCGCAGGTCGGGTCCAGAGCCGCTCGACAACCGACCCGGAGCCGAGGGTTTCGACCCCCTCGAGCATCGACGACTCGGCTCGCACCCGGTCCGGCGGATAGGTCAGGTCGGGGCCCGGCCCGGACACCAGCCCCTCGACGGCGACGTCGCCGTGGTCATCGTGCAACGTGGCGAGCAGCCGGATCAGCGTCGTCAGCGCGTCGGGGACCACACCACCCCACATCCCGGAGTGCAGCCCGTGCTGCAGGGTGCGCACCTCGACAACACAGTTGACCAGCCCCCGCAGCGAGGTGGTGAGCGCCGGTGCGCCGATGTCCCAGTTGGTCGAGTCGGCGATCACGATGACGTCGGCGGCAAGTCGGCCCCGGTGCCGGCGCACGAGCTCGGGCAGCGACTGCGAGCCGGACTCCTCCTCGCCCTCGATGAACAGCGTGAGACCCACCGGTGGGTTCGAGCCATGGGCGAGGCAGGCCGCCAGGTGGACGGCGATCCCCGCCTTGTCGTCGGCGGCGCCGCGACCGTACAGCCGGTCCCCCCGCTCGGTCGGCTCGAACGGTGGGCTGTCCCAGTCCGCCTCGTCACCTGGTGGCTGGACGTCGTGGTGGGCGTACAGCAGCACGGTGGGCGCCCCGTCGGGCGCCGGGTGGTGGGCGAGGACGGCCGGGCGACCGCCCCCCTCGACGACCTCGACGTCGCGAAGTCCGACCTCGCCGAGCATGCGCGCCACGACGTCGGCGCTGGCCCGGACCTGCGGGGCGTCGCCGTCGACGTCGCTGACCGACGGGATCCGCACCAGCTCGTCGAGCCACACTCGTACTCGGGGCAGGACCTCGGCCACCGCCGTACGCAGGGCGTCGGTGCGCTGGTCGGCGGGCGCCAGGTGGGTGGCGTCGCTCACCCGGCGACCCTAGCCAGCCGGGGTGCGGGCGGCACCTCGGCGGCTTCAGGTGAGGGGCAGCAGCGGGGACAGGTCTGAGCGTTCCCCAGAGGCGACCACCCGACCGGAGCTGACAGCATCGGCCCACGTCGCAGCACCCACCGCCAGCGCGATCCAGGTGTCCGCATCGGTCTCGACCGCGGCCGGCGGGGTGCCGCGGGTGTGCCGGGCGCCGGCCACGCACTGGACCACGGCGTACGGCGGCACCCGGACCTCGACGCTGGCACCGGGATGGTCGCGAGCGAGCACGGCGAGGAAGTGCCGGACCAGGAGCCGCTCGTCCGCACCGGTGGGGTCGCCCACATTCCGGCGCGCCAGCGCCGCGGCCACCTCGGCGTGGGTCGCGGCTCGCAGTCGTGCGGCCACGAGCCAAGACTACGTATCGTCCGAACGGACGACATACCACTCAGAGTAGTAGTAGCAATACCCATTGCAACATACCGTCGGCTCCCGTGTCTGCTCCCCCGACCGTCCACGTCGCGAACGAGACGTATGTGGGGGCCTGGCTACGGAGATGTCTCATCGTCGGTCTGGCCTGCGCCGCGACGGTGACCGCGGCGCCACCAGCGGAGGCCAAGCCGATCCGCAGCCCCGGCTCGTTCACCGGGTACGCGTTCGACCGCTGCATCAGCCCGGACCACCACCAGATGAACGCGTGGCGACGGAGCTCTCCGTTCGCGGCCGTCGGGATC
>JALYQN010000250.1 GCA_030855835.1 Actinomycetota bacterium
GCTCTGGAGGAGCAGGGGGTAGTCGTGTTGCAGGCGGTCGAGGACCACTGGGACGCGGACGCCGCGCTGCGCCGGCTCACCGCGGCGGGCCGTCCTCCCGAGGGTGCGCTGTGGTTCAACGCTCCCGACGTCTGGCACGCGGTGGACCACGGCATGCTGGAGTTGAACGTGTGGCACGGAGACACCGCCAACGTGGCGCCTGGCGACCCGCTGCTGGACCTGGTCGTCACCACCCTGGCCAGCCACGGCCTGGCCGGCCACTTCGACGAGGGTCGGGTCGAGGTGACCGCGCACTGGCGCAAGCCGCTGCCCGCCCGGGGGCCGCACGCCGCGGCGACAGACGCCCCAGGGCCGACCCTCGAGGCATAGGGGTCGCACCAGCAGCCACAGGTTTCCACATCCGTCCGCCGAGCCAGGTTCGTACCATGACCTGATGGGCCCGACGATCGGCGTGCTGTCCCTGCAGGGGGACGTGGCCGAGCATCTACGGATGCTGCGGGCCCTGGGTGCCCATCCGGTCCCGGTCCGGCGCGACACCGAGCTCGCGGACGTCGACGCCCTGGTGTTGCCGGGTGGCGAGTCGACCACGATGGTCAAGCTGGCCCGCACCTTCGACCTCCTCGAGCCGTTGCGGGACCGCATCGCCGCCGGGATGCCTGCGTTCGGCACCTGCGCCGGCATGATCCTGCTCGCCGACCGGGTCGAGGGCGGCACGGTTGGCCAGGAGTCGGTGGGTGGGCTCGACATCACCGTCCGGCGCAACGCGTTCGGGCGGCAGGTCGACTCCTGCGAGACCGACGTGACCTTCCTGGGCTTGGACGAGCCGTTCCACGCCGTGCTCATCCGCGCGCCCTGGGTCGAGAAGGCGGGGTCGGGGGTCGAGGTGCTGGCCCGGGTGGCCGGCGGTCCGGCCGCCGGTAAGGTCGTGGCGGTCCGTCAGGGCTCGCTGCTGGCGACCTCGTTCCACCCGGAGGTGTCCGGCGACGACCGGGTGCACCGCATGTTCGTCGACCAGCTGGTGCGACCGCGTCCAGGCTGAGAGGACCGTCCGCATGTCCGGCCACTCCAAGTGGGCCACCACCAAGCACAAGAAGGCCGTCGTCGACGCCCGGCGAGGCAAGCTGTTCGCCAAGCTGATCAAGAACGTCGAGGTCGCCGCCCGGGTCGGTGGCGGCGACCCGGCCGGCAATCCGACGCTGTACGACGCCATCCAGAAGGCCAAGCGGTCGTCGGTGCCGGCCGACAACATCGACCGCGCGGTCAAGCGCGGCTCCGGCGCCGAGGCCGGCGGCGCCGACTGGCAGACGATCATGTACGAGGGCTACGCGCCGGGCGGGGTGGCGCTGCTGGTCGAGTGCCTCACCGACAACCGCAACCGCGCAGCCGGCGACGTGCGGACGGCGATGACGCGCAACGGCGGCTCGATGGCCGACGCCGGCTCGGTGTCGTACCTCTTCACCCGCAAAGGCGTCGTGCTCGTGCCGGGCGAGCAGGAGCAGGGCCATCTCGGCGAGGACGACGTGCTGGGTGCGGTGCTGGAGGCCGGTGCGGAGGACGTCACCGACATCGGCGAGGCGTTCGAGGTGATCAGCCAGCCGGCCGACCTCGTCGCGGTGCGCACCTCGCTGCAGCAGGCCGGGATCGAATACGACTCGGCCGAGGTGTCGTTCGTTCCGTCGGTGACGGTCGAGGTCGACGCGTCGGGAGCCGACCGGGTGTTGCGACTGATCGAGGCGCTCGAGGACTCCGACGACGTGCAGAACGTGTTCGCCAACTTCGACGCCCCCGACGAGGTGCTGGCCGAGCTCGGCTGACCGGCCGAACCGGCGACGAGGTCCCCCTGCCGCAACTGCGCAGAATGTCTTCGCCGCGTGCTGCCCGGCGCGTCGCAGCGCTGACAGTCGGGGCCGCGTCGTAGGGTCGGGCTCGAACAGGTGTTCTAGCGCCGGACGAGACGGACGAGGCGGTGGCGCGGTGCGGGTGCTTGGCATCGACCCCGGCCTGACCCGTTGCGGCCTCGGACTGGTCGAGGGCGAGGCCGGTCGTCCGCCGCGGCTGGTGGACGTCGGTGTCGTCCGCACCCCGGCCGACCTCCCGCTGCCGCAGCGACTGCTGGCCGTGCACGATGCCGTCGCAGAGTGGATCGCCCGCCTGTGCCCGGACGCGGTGGCGGTCGAGCGTGTCTTCAGCCACCACAACGTCCGCACCGTCATGGGTACGGCGCAGGCCAGCGGGGTGGCGCTGGCCGCCGCCGCTCGGGCCGGGCTGCCGGTCGGCCTGTACACCCCGAGCGAGGCCAAGGCGGCGGTCACGGGCAGCGGGCGGGCGGACAAGGCGCAGGTCACGGCGATGGTGACCCGGGTGCTGCAGCTCGACGCGGCGCCCCGTCCCACGGATGCAGCGGACGCGCTGGCGCTGGCCATCTGCCATGTCTGGCGTGGCGCAGCCCAGGACCGGCTGGCCAGGACACTGCACGACTCCGCGCTGCCCCATTCAGGGCTGCACCACTCGGGGCTGCACGAGCCAGGGAGGTCCAGATGATCGCGTCCGTACGCGGCCGAGTGGTTGCGGTGACGCCGTCGACCGCGGTGCTCGAGGTCGGCGGGATCGGCATGCAGGTGCAGTGTGCCCCCGGCACGCTCGCGGGCCTGCGGATCGGCGAGCAGGCGACGGTGGCCACGTCGCTGGTGGTGCGCGAGGACTCGCTGACGCTGTTCGGCTTCGCCGACGACGACGAGCGCTCGATCTTCGAGCTGCTGCAGACCGCCAGCGGCGTAGGCCCCCGACTGGCGCAGTCGATGCTGGCGGTGCACAGCCCGGACGCGCTGCGCCGGGCGGTGGCCGGCGAGGATCTCGCCAGCCTTACCCAGGTTCCCGGTATCGGGCGCAAGGGCGCGCAGCGGATCGTGCTCGAGCTCAAGGACCGCCTCGGTGCACCCGCCGCGAGCAACGCCCACGCGTCGACGTCCACGGGTACGGGTGCGCCGGCGGCCATGGGGATCGTGCCGTGGCGCGACCAGGTTCACTCCGGCCTGGTGGGGCTCGGCTGGTCGGCTCGTGAGGCCGCCGCGGCCACCGACGCGGTCGCGCCACTGGCCGACGAGGGTCCCGACGTCGCGGTGCTGCTGCGGGCCGCCCTCCGTACGCTGTCGCGCTCCTGATCGTGGTCGACGACGAGAAGGGCGAGACTGTGACCGCTGACCATCAGCGCGAACAGGTGACACCGCTGGCGACCATCGACGACACCGTCGACGACGCGACGCTACGGCCGCGGCGGCTCGGCGACGTCATAGGCCAGGTTCGCGTACGCGAGCAGCTGGGGCTGGTGCTCGAGGCGGCCCGCGGCCGGGAGCGCACCCCCGACCATGTGCTGCTGTCCGGACCACCCGGGCTGGGCAAGACCACCCTGGCCATGATCATCGCCGCCGAGATGGCCACGCCGCTGCGCATCACCAGCGGGCCCGCTCTCCAGCACGCCGGTGACCTGGCCGCGATCTTGTCCTCGGTAGGCGGGGGTGAGGTGCTGTTCGTCGACGAGGTGCACCGGATGGCGCGAGCGGCCGAGGAGATGCTCTACCTCGCCATGGAGGACTTCCGGGTCGACGTGATCGTGGGCAAGGGCCCCGGCGCGACCGCGATCCCGCTGCAGCTGCCGGCGTTCACGCTGGTCGCTGCGACCACCCGGGCCGGGCTGCTGCCGGGCCCGCTGCGCGACCGGTTCGGGTTCACCGCACAGCTGGACTTCTACGAAACCGACGAGCTGGCGGCCATCGTGCGCCGCTCGGCCGGTCTGCTCGGCGTCGACCTGCGAGACGACGGCGCGACAGAGATCGCGTCTCGCTCACGGGGGACGCCCCGGATCGCCAACCGGTTGCTGCGTCGCGTCCGTGACTTCTCCGAGGTACGTGCCGCCGGGGTGGTCGACATCGCGGTCGCCAAGGCCGCGCTGGAGCTCTATGAGGTGGACGGGAGCGGGCTCGACCGGCTGGACCGGGCCGTGCTCGATGCGCTGTGCCGCCGCTTCGGCGGGGGACCGGTCGGGCTCGGCACGCTGGCGGTCGCTGTCGGGGAAGAGCGGGAGACGGTCGAGGAGGTGGCCGAGCCGTTCCTTGTCCGGGCCGGGCTGCTGGCGCGTACGCCCCGGGGGCGGGTGGCCACCGCCGGCACCTGGCGCCACCTCGGCATGACACCTCCCCGGCGCGCGGCGGTGGGAACCGCGGGCGCGGTGGCAACCCTGTGGGACAGCGATCCAGATGACGGCCTGGTCGCGGATTCGGACGATCGCGCCGGGTGAGGGCGCGCACTGACCGTGGGGTGACGGCGCGCGCTGGGCGCGTGGGCTCACGGTGCGCGCGTGGTGGCGGCTAGACTCCCGTGTCGGCCGGGGTGGCCCGCCGTCCCCGCTACGCGCCCGCCTGTCCGCTCCCAACGTACGGAGTCCCGCGTTGTCGCCCGATGTCCTGGGAAGCCTGCTCCCGATCATCCTCATCGCTGTGGTGTTCTGGTTGCTCATCTTGCGGCCGGCAAGGCGTCGGCAGCAGGACGCCGCCCGGCTGCAGCGTGACCTGGCCGTCGGCAGCAAGGTGATGCTGACCAGCGGACTGTACGGCGTCGTGACCGGTCTCGGCGACGAGTCGTTCGAGTTGGAGGTCTCCACCGACGTGGTGCTGACGGTGCATCGCCAGGCCGTGGCCAAGATCGTCGATTCGGGGCACGACGCCGCGCCTGGCAGAGACGGGGTGACGGCCAACGAGGACACGGCTGCCGGTGCACACGACGGGGACGACGGTCAGCGAGCACCAGGGTCCGAGCACGGTGGTGACGCACGTCCGTGAGACCCGGACGGCGAGCGGAGGGGCGCAGCTGACGTGGCAACGAACCAGACCAGGCCGGGACGGACCCTGGCGATCCTCGGGATCGTTGCGGCCCTGCTGCTTGGGCTGGTCGCCCTCGGGGGTGAGTGGTCACCGCGGCTCGGCCTCGACCTGCAGGGCGGTACCCGGATAACCCTGCAGGCCGCCACCACCGACAGCGAGGGCATCACCAGCGAGAAGCTCGCACAGGCTCAGGAGATCATCTCCGCCCGAGTCAACGGCAGCGGTGTCGCGTCGTCGGAGACGAGCACCCGCGGCGCCGACCAGATCATCGTCGAGATCCCGGGCGAGCGGCGCGGCGACATCGTCGACCAGGTCGGACGCACCGCGCAGCTGCGCTTCCGCCTGGTCTGGGCCGGCCCGGTGCAGGGCGAGCCGCTGCCTGAGCAGCAGCCGGGCGGCGGCGGCCAGGACGGGCAGGGCGGCGGCCAGAACGGGCA
>JALYQN010000257.1 GCA_030855835.1 Actinomycetota bacterium
GGGGCCTGCCCCAGACAGCGGCCGGCCGGTTCGAGGTCGGAACAGACCTCCGGGTGCGCGGGTTCGACGACGTCTTCGCAGTCGGCGACATCGCGGCGACCCCGGAGCCGCTCCCGCAGCTCGCCCAGCCGGCCCTGCAGGGCGGCCGGCATGCCGGCAGGCAGGTGGCCCGGCTGGTGGCCGGTGAGCAGCCGCTGCCGTTCCACTACGTCGACAAGGGGATCATGGCGACCATCGGGCGCAGCTCAGCGGTGGCCGAGATCACCCACCTGCCGACGATCGTGGGCTTCCCCGCGTGGGCAATTTGGCTCGGCTTGCACGTGTTCTCGCTGCTGAGCAGCCGCAACCGGGTCGCGGCGATCGTCAACCTGGGTGCTCGCTACCTGGCTTGGCCGCGGTCGTACAACGCGATCGTCGGTGACGTCCGCAACCCTGTCGGTGGCGCGGAACCGGGCTCCGCCGGCGCCGCCCGGCAGGCGCACGGCCGGCTGCGGGCAGGATGACCGGGGCGACCTGATGTCGGAGCACGCCCGGGCAGGGCAGCAGGCGGAGGACGAGGATCTCGTCGACGTCGGAGCTCTGCTGGACGCCTATGCCGACATCCGGCCCGAGCCGGACCAGCCGGCGCAACAAGTCGCCTTCGGGACGTCCGGTCACCGCGGCTCGAGCCTGGACGGCTCGTTCAACGACGCGCACATCGCCGCCATCACGCAGGCGGTGTGTGAACATCGCCGGGCCGCTGGGATCGACGGCCCGCTACTGATCGGACGGGACACCCACGCGTTGTCCGAGCCGGCTTGGCGCACCGCGCTGGAGGTGCTCGCAGCCCACGACGTACAGGTGCTGGTGGACGCGGCGGGTGGGTTCACCCCCACCCCCGCGGTGTCACATGCGATCCTGCGGCTCGGACGCAACCATGAGGTGGCCGGGGCCGTCGATGGGATCGTCGTCACCCCGTCGCACAACCCTCCCCGAGACGGCGGCTTCAAGTACAACCCCCCGCACGGCGGCCCAGCCGGCAACGACGTGACCAGGGCGGTCGCCGAGCGTGCCAACGAGCTGCTCGCAGCCGGCCCGGGAGCGGTCCGCAGGGTCTCGTTCGACCGGGCCCGCGCCGCTGTGGGCACCTACGACTTCCTCGGGCACTATGTCGACGACCTTCCGGCGGTGCTCGACCTCGCCCAGGTCCGCGAGGCGGGAGTACGCATCGGCGCCGACCCGATGGGGGGTGCGAGCGTGGCGTACTGGGGGGAGATCGCCGAGCGGCACCGGCTCGACCTCACCGTGGTCAACCCTGACGTCGATCCGCAGTGGTCGTTCATGACCCTCGACAGCGACGGGGCGATCCGGATGGACTGCTCGTCGCCTCGTTCGATGACCGCGCTGGTCAGCCACCGCGACGACTACGACGTGTCGACCGGCAACGACGCCGACGCCGACCGGCATGGGATCGTCACACCCGACGCGGGGCTGATGAACCCGAACCACTACCTCGCGGTCGCGATCGAGCACCTGCTGTCGACCCGGTCCTGGTCCGACAGCGTCGCGGTCGGCAAGACGCTCGTGTCGTCGATGATCATCGACCGGGTGGTCGCCGCGCGCGGCCGGCGCCTGCTGGAGGTGCCGGTCGGCTTCAAGTGGTTCGTCGACGGCTTGCTCGAAGGGTCGGTCGCCTTCGCCGGTGAGGAGAGCGCCGGTGCCAGCTTCCTGCGCCGCGACGGCGGCTGTTGGACCACGGACAAGGACGGGCTGCTGCTCGCGCTGCTCGCCGCCGAGATCCTGGCCGTCACCGGACGCTCCCCCAGCCAGCTGTACGCCGACCTGACCGAACGGTTCGGCGACCCGGCGTACGCCCGCGTGGATGCGCCGGCGACGAGGGAGCATAAGCAGCGGCTCGCATCCTTGTCGGCTGCGGACGTGACCGCGACCACCCTGGCGGGTGACCCGATCGTGCAGGTCCTCACCGAGGCGCCCGGCAACGGCGCCGCGATCTGTGGGGTCAAGGTGGTCACAGCCCACGCCTGGTTCGCCGCCCGGCCGTCCGGCACCGAGGACGTCTACAAGGTGTATGCCGAGTCACTGCGCGGCAGCGAGCATCTCGGCGAGGTGCAGGCCGCGGCGCGGCAGGTGGTGGACGCCGCGCTGGACGGCTGACCATGGCTGGCCGCTGGGCTCCGTAGGTCACGAGGCAGCACACAAACCGGGCATAGCATCGGATCGTGAGTATTACACGGTTGTAGTTCGCAAGCCGACACGCCGCGGTGCTCGCATGTTCCCTGTGGATGATGTTGTCTGTGGGGCGGATGGGGCCAATCCAGGCTCGCGCGGGCGTGACCTGCGAATTGGCACGGGGGTACAGCAGATGACCGGTCGGTATCTAGCTGGAGTGGCGGGTGCGCTTGCCGCTCTGCTGCTGCCGGTCGGCGCCGGGAGTCTCGTGGCACCCGCGTACGCCGACGACGACCCAATCATCCCGTCTCGGACACAGCTGCGAGACGCGCGGGCGCAGGTGACGTCCACCGGCGCCGCGGTTACCGAGATCAGGGCTCGGCTCACTGCAGCAAGGCAACAGCTGTCCGACCAGATGATCCTGGCGGCACAGGCCGCTGAGGCCTACAACGGCGCTCGCTACCGCCTCCAGCAGGCCCGGCAGATGGTGACCGTGGCCCGCCAGCGCGCCCAGTCCGCTGCCGCCGAGGTGGAGGCGCAGTGGGCAGACCTCGAGTCGTTCGCCGTCGGCAGCGCCAGCGACACGACTCACTGGGACCGGCTCGGCACGGTGCTGTCCGCGGGCGGACCGCAGCAGCTGCTCGCCGAGGCGGGGGCCTGGTCCAGTACGTCCAGTGCGCTGCTGGCCGACCTCGACACCTGGGACGCAGCCCGGGCAGGTGCCGAGGTCCTGCGCGACAGCGCCTACGCGGCCGTTGCAGATCGACGAGCCGCAGCCGCCGAGGCCGAGGCCGCCCGGCGAGCGGCGGCACAGGCCGTCAAGTCAGCCGAGACCCAGCAGCTGGCGTTGGAAGCCGAAACCGATCAGCTGATCAGCGAGCTCGCCCGGGTCCAGGGGGTCTCGGTCCAGCTGGCACGCCAGCGGGAGCTCGGCATCGCCGAGCGGGCCGACGACAGGGCCGCCGACAGGGCCGCCGAGCGAAGGGCTGCCCGCCAGCAGAGTGCGGCGC
>JALYQN010000276.1 GCA_030855835.1 Actinomycetota bacterium
GCGTACAGCTGTTCGATCCGGCGCCCCGCAGGGCTGGTCAGTGTGCGTGGTGGCCCCGGTAGTACTCGTACACGAAGCCGACCAGCGTCGCGGCACCCAGGCCGGTTCCGATGATGAACAGCCACCAGCCGAACGCGACGCCGACCACCATGGTCGCCAGCGCCAGCGCCGTGTACAGCGGCCACCAGCTGTACGGGGGGAAGAAGCCCTGCTCACCGGCCCCCTCCGCCACCTCGCCCAACCCGCGGTCCTCGGGGCGAGCGTCGATCTGGCGCGACACCACCGCCAGGTAGAAGGCGACAAGTCCGCCGAGCAGCGTGGTCATCACCAGCGCGCTGGTCCCGGTGGGGTCCTGCGAGGAGTACCAGTACACCGGTGTGACGACGGCAAAGAATGCGGCGACAAGCCCCATCGTCCAGGCTTCGATCCTCACACTGCGACCCTCACCGGTCGTCCCCGCGGCCGTGGTCACGTTCGTCCCGGTGTCTCAGGTCGTCCAAGTGCTCGGCCCTCCCCCCGACCTGGGGCGCGTCCACTTCCGGTTCCTCACCGAGGTCGTAGTTCTGCTGCAGCTCCAGCGCCGCCAGCTCCGGGTGGTGCAGGTCGAAGGCCGGCGCCTCGGACCGGATCCGCGGCAACCGGTCGAAGTTGTGCCGTGGCGGAGGCGAGGACGTGGCCCACTCCAGCGAGCGCCCCCAGCCCCACGGGTCGTCGGTAACGACTTGGGGCGCCAACCGGGTCTTCCAGACGTTCCAGAGGAACGGGATCATCGAGGCGCCCAGGACGAACGACCCCATCGATGAGACGACGTTCAGCGTGGTGAAACCGTCGCCGGCCTCGTAGTCGGCATACCGGCGGGGGAAGCCCTCGGCGCCCAGCCAGTGCTGCACCAAGAAGGTGGCGTGGAAGCCGATGAACAGCATGTAGAAGTGCACCTTGCCGAGTCGCTCGTCGAGCATCCGGCCGGTGAGCTTGGGCCACCAGAAGTAGAAGCCGCCGAACATCGCGAACACCACGGTGCCGAACACGACGTAGTGGAAGTGGGCCACCACGAAGTAGCTGTCGGAGACCGCGTAGTCCAGCGGCGGCGAGGCGAGGATGACACCGGTGAGCCCACCGAACAGGAAGGTGGTGAGGAAGCCGAGCGCCCAGAGCATGGGCGTCTCGAACGTCAGCGAGCCGCCCCACATCGTGCCTATCCAGTTGAAGAACTTCACCCCCGTCGGCACGGCGATGAGGAACGTCATCAGCGAGAAGAACGGCTTGTCGACCGCGCCGGTGGTGAACATGTGGTGCGCCCAGACGCTCACCGACAGTGCCGCAATGGTGAGCGTGGCGCCGACCAGGCCGACGTAGCCGAAGATCGGCTTGCGGCTGAACACCGGCAGGATCTCGGTGATGATCCCGAAGAACGGCAGCGCGATGATGTACACCTCGGGATGCCCGAAGAACCAGAACAGGTGCTGCCACAGCAGAGCGCCACCGTTGGCCGCGTCATACACATGGGCGCCGAGGACCCGGTCCGCCTCCAGCATCAGCAGGGCGCCCGCAAGGATCGGGAAGGCGATGAGCACCAGCAGGCTGGTGACCAGGATGTTCCAGGTGAAGATCGGCATCCGGAACATCGTCATGCCGGGTGCGCGCATGCAGAAGATGGTCGTGACGAAGTTGACCGCGCCGAGAATCGTCCCCAGACCGGCCAGCCACAGGCCCATCACCCACAGGTCGCCACCGATCCCGGGAGAGTTCACCTCGGTGGACAGCGGCGCGTATGCGTACCAACCGAAGTCAGCCGCCCCGCCGGGGACGATGAAGCCGGCCGAGGCGATAAGCCCGCCGAACAGGTAGGTCCAATAGCTGAACATGTTCAGCCGAGGGAACGCCACATCCGGGGCGCCGATCTGCAGCGGCATGATCGCGTTGGCAAAGCCCGCGAACAGGGGCGTCGCAAACAACAGCAGCATGATCGTGCCGTGCATGGTGAACAGCTGGTTGTATGTCTCGTCGCTGACCACCTGGGTGCCGGGCTGCGCCAGCTCGGCCCGGATGAACATCGCCATCACACCGGCGACCAGGAAGAACCCGAACGAGGTGACGAAGTACATGTTGCCGATCACCTTGTGATCGGTGGTGCTAAGCACCCTGGCCGCCAGCTGCCCGATCGTCTCTTTGCGGGGCTGCCGGGGGGTGGGCTCGACCGGCGACTGGCCGGGAGGAGCAACGGTCGTGGTCACTCTGCTGCCCCCTCCTCGGACTCCTCGCCGACAATCTCAGTGGTCTCGCTGGACGGCTCGACGATACCCACATTTCCGGCGGCCTCGAGATCCTGCAGGTACGCGTCGTACTCCTCGGGGCTCACGATCTCGACCGTGAAGAGCATCCGGGTGTGATAGACCCCACACAGCTCGGAGCAGCGCCCGGCGTAGGTGCCTTCCCGCGTCGGCGTGATCGTGAACGAGCTCTCGCGACCCGGTATCACGTCCTGCTTGAAGTAGAACGCGGGCACCCAGAAGGCGTGGATGACGTCCTGCGCGCGCAGCTCGAAGTTGACCGTCTCGCCGACCGGCAGCACCAGCACAGGGCGCTCGGCGGGGGTGCCGGCCGTGAAGACCGACTGGCCGCCGACCGCCTCCTCCTCGACGTAGCTGAACGACCAGGACCAGCGCTGCCCGAGCACGACGACCTCATGGTCGGGGTCGTCGGTGCTCGCATAGATCTCGGCGTCTGTCTGCACGGTGTGGAAGAAGAACACGCCCACCACGATGAGCGGGGCGACTGTGTAGAGCACCTCGATCGGCAGGTTGTAGCGGATCTGGTTGGGGATGTCGTCATCGGAGCGGCGGCGGTAGTACACGACCGCCCACACCATCAGGCCGAAGACGAACACCCCGACGACGCCGGCGGCGATCCAGGCACCGAACCACAATGTCTCGACGTACTCCGCGCGATCGCTCGCACCGGTGGGAAAGCCCAGGTCCCTCCCGCTGCAGCCGCCAAGCGCGAGCAGCCCGGCGAGGGCCGCTAGAACTCCACGCATCGAGCTCGGCCGTCGCCGGTACGGAAGGTCCGACCGCGGGGCGCGCGGTCGCGGATCCGAGCTCACGAGCCGCCCTCCTGACGTGCGATCCGAGAGCGCTCAACCTATCCCAGCGCAGCCACGTCGCACCCGGCGGGCCGGGCCAACCCGGGGTCAGTGGAAGGAATCGCCACAGGCGCAGGAACTGGTGGCCGCAGGGTTGTCGATGGTGAAGCCCTGCTTCTCGATCGTGTCGACGAAGTCGATGGTGGCGCCCATCAGATACGGCGCACTCATCCGGTCGACGACGACATCGACTCCGTCGAAGTCGCGCACCTTGTCACCGTCGAGGCTGCGCTCGTCGAAGAACAGCTGGTAGCGCAGACCCGAGCAGCCTCCCGGCTGGACTGCGATGCGCAGCGCCAGGTCGTCGCGGCCCTCCTGGTCGAGCAGGTGGCGGACCTTGACAGCGGCACCGGAGGTGAGGACGACACCGTCCGGCGTCGTGTCGGCCGTCGCGGTCTCACCCGTGGGGTGGGCCGTGGTCGCGGTCTGGTCGCTCATCGAGTCGCTCCTGGGGATCGCGTTGGTCGTTGTGTGCGCAAACGCCGGTGTCGGCCCGGTCATTCCAGTCCATGGTGCCACCTTGTGTCCCCAGTCCGCGACATCGACCGGCCTCCCGATCCGCGAAATGCCCGAATGGCCCAGGTCTGAGGGCGGCGCGCCTGGAACCGGTCGGGCGGGACGCGGAACGCTACCGGCGCCACTGCCCGGCGACGTGCTCGGCCAGGTCGGCGAGCGAGCCGGCCGGATCGGCCATCGCCTGCTGCTGACCCACCCGGTCGCTGAGCGAGTACGCCTGCTCGACCCCGAGCGCCCGCGACTCCCGGCTGCCGATGTCAACCCGGCCGGCGAGGACGACGCAGGGTCGAGCGGCCGCGCCGGCGGCCTGGGCGACGCCGTACACCACCTTGCCGCCGCGGGAGGAGTGGTCGAAGGCGCCCTCACCGGTCAGCACCAGGTCGACCGCCGAGCACCACTCGGCCAGGCCGAGCGCCTCCGCGATCAGCTCGACGCCAGGCTCGCGGCTCCCGCCCAGCAGCAGGATGGCGAACCCCAGCCCCCCGGCGGCCCCGGCGCCCGGCTTGTCCGCGACAGACCGGTCGGTCGCGCGCGCCAGTCGCTCCAGCAGCCCATCCACGGCGGGCTTGCGCTCGTCCGTGATGCCCTTCTGGAGGCCGAACACGTTTATCGCTCCCCGTAGGCCGAGCAGCGGGTTGTCGACGTCGCTGGCGGCCACCAGGGTCACATCGGCTAGTCGGCGACGGGCCTGGGTGAGGTCGACGTGGCTGTCCTCGCCGAGGCCGGCCAGCCCCGAGGCGCCCGAGCGGAGGTCGGTGGCGGCCTCGGCACCGAGCGCGGCAAGCATCCCGGCGCCCCCGTCGTTGGTGGCGC
>JALYQN010000283.1 GCA_030855835.1 Actinomycetota bacterium
CCGATGCAGGGCACCATCGTCAAGGTGGTAGCGGCCGAGGGCCAACAGGTGGCGCAGGGCGACCTGGTCGTCGTGCTGGAGGCGATGAAGATGGAGCAGCCGGTCGGCGCCCACCAGGCCGGCACGATCACGAACCTGCAGGTCGAAGCCGGCGACAAGATCCCCGCCGGCGGGATGATCTGCACCATCACCGGCTGACGGCGGGCCGTCTTACGAATCGCGGCCCACGGCGGCACGACGCATGGCGTCGCGGCAGGGGTCAGCTGGAGCCCCGGTGCAGCCAGCGCGCAAGGTCGGGGGCAGTCAGTGCGGCCAGGCGCTCGTCGTACCGGGCGAGATCCTCGGTGGTCAGCACCTGTTGCCACCCGCCGGACGAGCCGGACCGGAAGAACGCGTCCGGGTCCTTCAGGATGCCGAGCCGCTCGTCCGGCACGAGGTCGACGGCGCGTTTGCGCATCCGGGCGAACGTCGCGGCCTCGACGAGAGGCGGCCAGGTCGGCTCGGGCACCGTGATGTCCAGCCGGTCGGCAAGCCGTCGCATCTCACCGTCGAGGTCGCGGGACAGGTCGCCGTAGTGCACCAGGACCACGTTCGGCGCTTGCCGCCGGACCCACGCGCGGGACTGCTGCCAGGCCAGGCCGCGCAGCGAGTCCAGACTGCCGAGCGGGTCCGTGTCGTCGTCCGTCCACGCCCGGAAGTACGCCCGTTCCTCGGCCGGGGTTGCGGGCGTCATCTCCCGGCCTGCGTCCGGCTCCGGCCCGTCCAGTAGCCGGCTGATCACGTCCCGCCGGAGGTTGGCGCCCTGGTGCCGCAGCGACCTCGCCACGTCTCGTGGGTCCCGTCCCACCGCAAGGTACGACACCCGCTCGTCGTACGGCAGCCCGTCGAGCGGCGTATGGGTCTTGATGAACCGACGATGGCGTTGACGCTCGAGCCGCGTGAACGTCTCACCCACCGGGCGCACCCGGACGTCCACCCACGGGGACAGGGTGGTCAGCGGCGCCGGCAGGTCGGGCGTCTGGAACACCAGCAGCGCGCAGACCATCTGGGTCCATGTCGTACCGCTCTTGGACGGCGCGCTGATCACGATGTCGCCCGGCCGGAAGCGGAAGCCGTCCCACCGGGCGCTGTCCTCGAGCGCCGTCCGGTACCGCGTCGGGTGCGGGCGCACACGGTGATGCTAGGCCGCTGTGCGCGCCAGCCCGCCCGCACTTGCGGGGCTGGATGATGGGGCGCGGCATTACCCTGACCTGGATGTTCCGCAAGGTGCTCGTCGCCAACCGCGGCGAGATCGCCATCCGCGCGTTCCGAGCTGCCTACGAGCTGGGCGCCCAGACGGTTGCGGTCTACCCGTACGAGGACCGCAACTCCGAGCACCGGCTCAAGGCGGACGAGGCCTACCTCATCGGCGAGCCCGGCCACCCCGTGCGGGCCTACCTGGACCATCACCAGATGGTCGAGACGGCGTTGCGGGCCGAGGCCGACGCGATCTACCCCGGCTACGGCTTCCTCTCCGAGAACCCGGCCCTCGCGCAAGCATGCTCGCACGCCGGCATGACGTTCGTCGGGCCGTCGGTGGATGTGCTGCGACTGACCGGCAACAAGGCCCGCGCCGTCGGTGCGGCGCACCGGACCGGCGTGCCGGTGCTCGCCTCGGTGCCGCCCACCGACGACATCGACACACTGGTGTCCGCGGCAGGCGACATCGAGTTCCCCGTCTTCGTCAAGGCGGTCGCCGGCGGCGGCGGGCGCGGGATGCGAAGGGTGGAGAACCCCGAAGGCCTGCGCGAGGCGGCCGAGGCCGCGATGCGGGAGGCCGACGGCGCCTTCGGAGATCGGACGGTCTTCCTCGAGAGAGCGGCCGTCGAGCCTCGCCACATCGAGGTGCAGCTGCTCGGCGACTCCACCGGCACGGTGGTGCACCTGTACGAGCGGGACTGCTCGGTGCAGCGCCGGCACCAGAAGGTCGTCGAGATCGCTCCGGCACCCGGCCTCGACCCCGACCTGCGGGACCGCATCTGCGCCGACGCGGTACGGCTGGGCACCGAGATCGGCTACAGCTGCGCGGGCACGGTGGAGTTCCTCGTCGATAGCCAGGGCCGGCACGTCTTCATCGAGATGAACCCGCGCATCCAGGTCGAGCACACCGTCACCGAGGAGGTCACCGACGTCGACCTCGTGCAGGCCCAGCTGCGCATCGCGGCCGGCGAGACGCTGGCCGACCTCGGGCTGACCCAGGACGCCATCCACCTGCGCGGGTCCGCGCTGCAGTGCCGGATCACCACCGAGGACCCCAGCAACGGCTTCCGTCCCGATACCGGCAAGATCACCGCATACCGCTCGCCGGGCGGCGCCGGCATCAGGTTGGACGGCGCCAACACGTTCACCGGCGCCGAAGTGAGTGCGCACTTCGACTCGATGATCACCAAGCTGATCTGCCGCGGGCAGGACTTCCCGACCGCGGTACGTCGGGCCCGCCGTGCCGTGGCTGAGTTCCGGGTTCGCGGCGTGACCACCAACATCGCCTTCCTGCAGGCGGTGCTCGACGACCCGGACTTCCGGGCCGGCGGGTTCAGCACGTCGTTCATCGACGACCGGCCGCAGCTGGTCAGCCGGCCGCTGTCGTTCGACCGGGGGAGCAAGCTGCTCACCTGGCTGGCCGAGGTCACTGTCAACAGGCCGCACGGCCAGCCGCCGGCCATGGTCGACCCGCGGGAGAAGCTACCCGTCCTCGGCGGCGCCAACGGGCTGAACACCGAACCGCCCCCCGGCAGCCGGCAGCTGCTTGCCGACCTCGGCCCGCAGGAGTTCGCGACCCGCCTGCGCGAGCAGCAGCAGGTGGCCATCACCGACACCACCTTTCGTGACGCGCACCAGTCGCTGCTCGCCACCCGGGTCCGCACCATCGACCTGGTGCACGTCGCCGGTTACGTCGCCCGCACCACCCCGCAGCTGTGGTCGCTCGAGGCGTGGGGCGGCGCGACGTACGACGTGGCGTTGAGGTTCCTGTACGAGGACCCCTGGGCACGCCTGGAGGCGCTGCGTGCGGCGGTGCCGAACGTGTGCCTGCAGATGCTGCTGCGCGGGCGCAACACGGTCGGCTACACCCCGTACCCCACCCACGTCAGCGACGCCTTCGTGGCCGAGGCCGCCGCCACCGGCATCGACGTGTTCCGCATCTTCGACGCGCTGAACGACATCGGGCAGATGGAGCCGGCGATTCGGGCGGTGCGGGAGACCGGCACAGCCGTCGCCGAGGTGGCGCTGTGCTACACCGGCGACCTGTCCGACCCCGACGAGAAGCTCTACACCCTCGACTACTACCTCGCCCTGGCCGAGCGAATCGTGGCCGCCGGGGCGCATGTGCTGGCGATCAAGGACATGGCCGGGTTGCTGCGGGTGCCAGCGGCCCGTCGACTGGTCGGGGCACTGCGCGAGCGCTTCGAGCTGCCGGTGCACCTGCACACCCACGACACCGCGGGCGGTCAGCTGGCGACTCTGCTCGCCGCCATGGACGTCGGCGTCGACGCGGTCGACGCCGCGTGCGCCTCCATGGCCGGCACCACCAGTCAGCCGTCGCTGTCGGCGCTGGTCGCCGCGACCGACCACACCGACCGGGCCAGCGGGCTGTCCCTGACCGCGGTCAACGCGCTGGAGCCGTACTGGGAGGCGGTCCGCCGGGTCTACGGACCGTTCGAGGCCGGGCTCGCCGCGCCCACCGGACGGGTCTACCGGCATGAGATCCCTGGTGGACAGCTGTCGAACCTGCGGCAGCAGGCGATCGCGCTCGGCCTCGGAACCCGTTTCGAGCAGATCGAGGACATGTACGCGGCGGCCAACGACCTGCTCGGCAACATCGTCAAAGTGACACCGAGCAGCAAGGTCGTCGGCGACCTCGCCCTGCACCTGGTGGCCGTCGGCGCGGACCCGGCTGAGTTCGCCGCGAACCCGCAGAGCTACGACGTCCCCGACTCGGTGATCAGCTTCTTGTCCGGCGAGCTGGGCGACCCACCCGGCGGCTGGCCGGAGCCGTTCCGCACCCGCGCGCTGGAAGGTCGCGCGCCGACCCGGGAGCAGTCAGACCTTGACGAGGAGACCGAGCGGGGCCTCGACGACTCGTCGGCCAGTCGCCGGGTGACCCTCAACCGGCTGCTGTTCCCGGGGCCGGCCGCCGGCTTCGAACGAGCATCCGCGACGTACAGCGACCTGTCGGTGCTGCAGAGCAACGCGTTCTTTTTCGGGCTGAACCCGCAAACCGAGACAACCGTCGAGATCGAAGAGGGCAAGACCTTGATCATGGGGGTCGAGGCAGTCGGCGAGCCCGATGCCAAAGGCATGCGCACGGTGATGTGCACCATCAACGGCCAGCTGCGCCCGATGTCGGTGCGGGACCACTCCGTCTCGTCCGACGTGGCCGAGGCAGAGAAGGCCGACCCGGACGCTCCGGGGCACGTGGCGGTGCCATACGACGGCACGGTCAGCCCGGTTGTCGCCGAGGGAGACACCGTCTCGGCCGGTCAGGCGGTGGCCACGGTCGAGGCGATGAAGATGGAGGCGTCGATCACCAGCCACATCGCCGGCACCGTGCAGCAACTGGTGATCAAGGCACCCCGTCCCGCCGTGGGTGGCGACCTGGTCTGCGTGGTGTCGCCCGGCGACGAGCAGTAATGGGCGCCTGCCGTCGTGACCGCGAGCAGGGCGTCCTCGTCCAGGCTCATGGTCGTGCGCATGCACGTGATGCTGGTGCGCACGTCCTCGACCCTGCGGTCCTCACCCACCGCGGTTGACGACGCGGATGCGATCGGTGCGCTCGATCCAGGTGATCCTGCCCCGCTGAAAGCGGGCCCGCTTGCCGATGTCGATCGTGCGGACCTGGGTGGTCGGGTAGCCGAGCCCGCCTTTGGCGAAGCCGGCCCGCCGGTACCCGCGCAGGATGTTGCCGGTGACGGCGTGGGTGCCGGTCCGGTCGCCGTGCAGCACCAGTCCCCGCTGGAACATCGCCTTGCGGCCATGCCGGTAGCTCGCCACCACGCGGGTGGTGGGAAAGCCGTAGCGGGACCCCACCTCGCCAGCGCGGCGATAGAACCCGAGCACAGCCCCGCGCAGCCCGTGCGCCCCGGTGCGCCGCGACCAGTACATCTGACCCTTGGTGAACACCTGCCGCGCACCGGTCAGGCCGGTGCCGCTGCGCACCTTGACCTCGGGGCGCCGCGGTGTGCCCACCGGGGACGGCGCGCCACCGCCGCGCTGCTGCCAGGCCCGCATGATCGGAGTCAGCTGCGGGGTGAACCAGCTCGACCGCAGCCCGGCGGTGAAGCGCAGGTCCTCGCCGCTCAACCTCACCCGGCCCCGGCTGCCCGACAGCGCCAGCTGCTGCACCCGCCCGCCCCACTCACCGTGCCCGTCGCGGTTCCTGACCGAGAGGTACCGCAGCCGTCCCAGCTCGGGGAAGCTGCGCTGCAGCGACGACACCAGAACCTTCGCCGTCCAGTCGTGGTTGGCGTTGCCGGCCCAGCCGTCGAATCGGTCCCGGTGCGCCGGCAGGTACCGCTTGCCGCCGCTGGCGGTCCATCCTCCAGACGAGCTGGAGAACTGGGTGAACGCGGGCCTCCCCTTCCAGGTGCGGATCTCGTGCCGTGTGCGCCGGACCGCCCGGTTGCCGCGTCCGGTCTCGACCCGGGCGCCCGCGTACACCTGGCAGGCGGTGGTGTCGCAGACGTGCCAGTACCGCGCACGGTTGGCCCGGCGGCCGAACGCCGCGTACGTCCGCACCGCGACCGCCTGCGCCTTCAGCGCCGACCTCGACCACGAGGTCGGCATCTCAGCGGGCAGCACTCCGCGGGCGTACTGGTCGAGCGAGACCACGTTGACGGTGTCGCGGGCCGTCGCACCCCGGTACGGGGCCACCGAGCGCAGCACGCCGCGGTAGCGCCGGGAGTCGCCGCCAGGCAGCAGCAACGCGATCGGCCGGCCGTGGGCGGAGAACTGCCCGTCACCGCGGAGCAGCCGGCGCCCGGGTACCGACCAGCGGTGCCAGCCGGAGCGGTTGTGCAGCTGCACCGACGAGCGGCTGCCGTCACCGCGGGCCGCCCTGATCCGCCACCTGTCGACCCGGCGGCGGTCGGGAAGGTCCCACGTGGCGCCCCGGCCGGCCAGGTCGCGCACGGTCAGGCCGCGTCCGGCCCGCACGGTCAGCTGGGGAGATGTGTCCGCCGTGACCAGCACCCGCATCGGCCCGCCGATGCGGCCACGCCTGGTGCCCGGGTAGTAGAAGTCGAGGATCTGGTGGTACGACCTGCCGGCCCGCGCGGCGCCCTCGGCGCCGTACTGGCTCATCCCGTGGCCGTGGCCGTAGCCGTGCCCATGCACCACCAGCCGGCCGGAATGCGGCACCCAGTAGCGCTTCGCATCGGCCGTCGGCACCGGCCCAGCGGTGACCAGGGCGGTTGCGGTTGCCGCGGCCAGCACTGCCGTGACCGGCCGCCGGGTGGTCCAACGGCGGACACCGGTCACCGGAAGGTCACCACGAACGAGTCCGAGCTGCGGTCCCAGCGGATGGTTCCGCCCCTGAAAGTGGCCTTCTGCCCACCGCGGGTCCGCTGGATGCTCGACGTCGGCAACCCGAGCCGACCGCCCGCAAAGCCGAGCCAGCCGTACCGGTCCAGGACCCGGCCGTGCAGCTCCCGGATCCGCTCGCCTGGCGGGACGTACATCCGCCCGTGCTTGAAGCTGATCAGCCGCACCCGGCCGACCGAGGAGCGGTGGATGTCCGACCGTGGCCAGCCGAGCGCGCCGACCACGCCGTCCTCGGTGCGGTAGCGCTTCAGCACCCGCCCGGTCAGCCAGTGCGGGCGGCCGCCACGCTTGACGTACATCCGGCCGTGTGCGAAGCGGGTGTACTTGCCGCCGTGGGAACGCTGCTCGCCCACGAAGACCGGGCCGGTGCGGTCGCGACCGAGCCGATCGGCCTTTCGCTCGGCCGCCGGCCGGTAGTCGCGCAGGTACCGCTCGACCCGATCGCGGATCCCGGGTAGCCGGTCGTAGGCGTTGCGACCGGGGCAGGCGGTCGACATCGCGTCCCGGTGCCCGGAGATCCGCGCGAACCGCTCACCTTCGACCCGCACCCGGCCGCGGACAGGGGTGAAGCTGGTGCCGAGCCGCCAGCCGACGAAGCGCACCAGCGCCCGGCGGGTACGCCGGCTCGGCTCGGCGGTCTCGAAGTTGCCCATCAGCGAGACCCCGACGGTGTTGACGTTGAAGTCGCCGGCGTGTGCACCGCGCACCGGTTTGCGCAAACCGCCGCGGCGACCGGCGTAGATGTTGCCGAAGCGGTCGATCAGGGCGTTGTACCCGATGTCGCACCAGTTCTGACCCCGCGTGTGGTAGGCGAGAATGCTGCGCACGATCGCCGGAGACTCCCGCGCGGAGTAGCTGTTGGCACCCGCCGTGTGGTGCACGAACACCATCTTGGCCATCGAGCCGTAGCGCGGCGAGAAGCAGGGCTCGACCAGGGACCGGTCGGCGCCCCACTGCCGGCGGCTGATGATCGCCGGCTGCTGCGGGAAGTTGGGCGATCCCTCCAACCGGTCGCCGCTGGTCGGCCGAGCCTGGCCGAGCGGGCCAGCAACGGACAATGCGGTCGCGGCGGGGTCGGGTCCGGGGTCGACGGTGACCACCTGGACGTCGGCGAGCCCGCCGGCGCTGGCGGACTTCAGCCGCACAGCGACCCCGTCGGCGCTCCCCACCCAAAGCGGCGCGGTGCCGGCGCGTACCTCAGCGTCCTCCACGGCAGCAGGGGCGTGGGCGCTGTCCTGCTCGATGGGCTGCCAATCCCCCCAGCCGGCGGTGCTGTGAACCCGCACCTCGACCTGCAGGCCGGTCGGTACCGGGCTCGGCGCCCAGGTGACGCCCAGCAGGGCGAAGGGGTCGGTACGCACCGGCGCCAGCTCGGCGACCGTACGGACGCCGTCGGTGCGGGCGGCGGTGCCGTCGGGCGTGGCCGGCACCGCCCGGCTGTGCACCACGGTGCCACTGCTCGAGGAATCCCCCGTGGCGATGTCGGCTGCGGCGGCCCCCGCGAGAGGCTGGCTGGACCCGGAGGAGGCGGATGGCGCCGCCATGGTCGGCCCGGCCATCGTGCCCAGGATCAGTCCCGCGGTCGCGACCGCTGCACCCGTCCGCATAATCGACCCCCGGTGTCGATAACCACACGCATCGCTGCGCTCGGTAATAAATTTGTGACTCCGAGTGATCGATTATTGCCACAGTCGGTGAAGGATTGCTAGCGCAGAGTGCATGACGGGCTGAGTCAGATGCGCTGGTGCAGCCGCCGCGCGGCCTCCGCCACCGAGCCCGTCATCGACGGATAGACGGTGAACGCTTGCGCGACCTGGTCGACGGTCAGGGTGCAGGCGACCGCCACCGCTACCGGGTGGACGAGCTCGCTGGCCTGCGGCGCGACGACCACCCCGCCCACGACGATCCCGGTGCCGCGGCGGCAGAAAAGCTTGACGAAGCCCTCCCGCACGGACTGCATCTTGGCCCGCGCATTGCCGGCCAGGTCGAGCCGCACGCTGTCCACGTCGCCCACCGCGATGCCCGCCGCGGCGCCCGCCGCGGTGCCCGCCGCACCAGTGTCTGCTGCCTGCTGGGTCCAGCCGACCGTCGCGATCTCAGGCGCGGTGAAGACGTTGGACGACACCTGGGCCAGGTCCAGTGGGGCCACCGCCTCCCCGAGCGCGTGCCACATCGCGATCCGTCCCTGCATGGCTGCGACCGAGGCCAGCATCTGCACGCCGGTGCAGTCGCCCGCGGCATAGACACCTCGTGCCGACGTCCGCGAGACCCGGTCAACCACCACGTGTCCACGTTGGTCCAGGCGCACCCCCGACTCGTCGAGGCCCACGCCCTCGGTGTTGGCCACCGATCCCAAGGCCAGCAGGCAGTGCGACCCGTCGACGACGCGCCCGTCGGTGAGCGTGACCCGTACCCCGTCGGACTCGCCGTCCACACCCTGTGCTGACCGCCGCTTGACGCTGGCCATCCGCGAGCGCGACAGCACCGTCATGCCTCGGCGCCGGCAGGCGTCCTCGATCACCCGCGCCGCGTCGGCGTCCTCACCTGGCAGGACCAGCTCCCGGCTGGACACCAGCACTACGTCGCAGCCGAGCGCGAGATAGGCGCCGGCGAACTCCAGCCCGGTCACCCCCGACCCCACGACCACCAGCCGCTCCGGCAGCTCGGTGAGACCGTAGACCTGCTGCCAGGTGAGGATCCGCTCCCCGTCCGGCTCTGCCTCGCCGACCACGCGGGGGCGGGCGCCGGTGGCGACCAGGACGGCGTCGGCCTCGACCCGCTGGGTCGAGCCAGTCGACGGCTCCCCGGCAGGAGCCTCCTCGACCAGGAGTGCCTCGGGG
>JALYQN010000313.1 GCA_030855835.1 Actinomycetota bacterium
CCTGCGTGAGGTGGGCCATCAGTACTCCTCCCGCAGCCGGCGAACGAGCGCGATGCTGATGATGTTGATGACCAGGGTGATCACGAACAGCAACAGCCCGACCGCGAATAGGGTGTTGTACGACACCGAACCCACGATGTTCTCGCCGCCGGCGGTTTGCGCGATGTAGCCGGTCATCGTCTGCATGCCCTCGCGGAAGTCACCGGTGAGGTTTGGCCGCGCGCCCGATGCCAGCGCCACGATCATCGTCTCGCCGACCGCTCGGGACAGGCCGAGCACGACTGCTGCGGAGATCCCGGAGATGGCGGCGGGGACGACCACCCGCAGCGTGGTCTGCATTCGGTTGGCACCCATCGCGAGCGAGCCCTGCCGCAGCGCCTGCGGCACCGCGGACATGGCGTCCTCCGACAGCGATGCCACGGTCGGGATGATCATCACGCCGAGGGCGATCCCGGCCGCAAGGGCGTTGGTGAACCCCACGTTCACGCCCAGCCAGCTCTGCAAGACGGTTGGGGTGATGAACTGCAGGGCGAAAAACCCGTACACCACCGACGGAACGCCCGCCAGCAGCTCCAGTACCGGCTTGAGCCGCCGCCTGGTCCGTTCGGTGGCGTACTCGGACAGGTACATTGCCGCGCCGAGCCCGAGCGGCACCGCGAGTACCAGGGCGATCGCCGTTGTCATGAAGGTGCCGGCGACGAGCGGCAGTACGCCGTACGAAACCGGCGAAAGGTTGGGGCGCCACGACGTGCCGAAGACGAAGTCGATCACCGGCACCTCGGCGAAGAAGTCCAACGCCGGGCGTAGCAGCGCCACCACGATGCCGACGGTGATGAGCACCGAGAGCAGCGCCGACAACTGCAGCAGGCTGAGGATGAGACGTTCGGCGGGACGTGCGCGCACGCGGAGGTCGGCCGTGAGCGACGTGGTCCCGGGGCCGCTGCTCATTCAGTCATCCTTCGCGAAGATGCGGGGGGAGGCGAGTGCTTCGCCTCCCCCCGAGACTGGCAGACCTGCTGTCAGGCCCCTAGCGAGTCCAGCCTGCTCTCTGTCTCGCTGGTCTGCTCGTCGTTCAGCGGGATGAACTTCGCTGCCTCGGCGATCTCGGTCAGGCTCGCGATGTAGAAGTCGACGAAGGCGGCCACCTGTGACTCCTCCGCGTACGCCTTGTTGGACACGTAGACGTACAGCGGCCGCGACAGCGGCGTGTACTCCCCGCTCTGCGCGGTCTCCGGCGACGGCGCGACACATCCGTCGCCCGAGTCCACCTCCAGGGCGGTGAGGCTGTCCTGGTTCTCCTCGTAGAACGTGTAGCCGAAGTAGCCCATGCCGCCCTCGGTGCCGCTCACGCCCTCGACGATGACGTTGTCGTCCTCGCTGGACTCGTAGTCAGAGCGGGACGCGCCCTCCTCGCCGTTGATGGCGTCGGTGAAGTAGTCGAACGTGCCGGAGTCGGTTCCCGGTCCGAACAGGTTCAGGGGCAGGTCGGGGAACTCCGGGTTCACCTGGCTCCAGTCGGTGATCTTGCCTTCAGCAGCGGGCTCCCAGATTGTCTTCAGCTCCTCGGTCGTGATGCAGGTGACCCCGACGTCGGGGTTGGTCACGACGGTCAGGGCGTCGATGGCGACCTGTAGCTCGGTGTACTCGATGCCCTCCTGCTTGCAGAGCTTGGCCTCCTCGGCCTCAATCGGCCGGGAGGCGTTGGAGATGACGGTCTTGCCGGCGCAGAAGGCCTCGAAGCCACCGCCGGTGCCGGACGTGCCGACGGTGATGTCGACGTCGGGCTGCTCCGAGACGAACAGCTCCTGCGCGGCCTCGGTGAGTGGGCCGACGGTTGACGAGCCGTCGATGGCGATCGAGCCGGACACGGACTCGCTGCCGGAGCCGCTGGTGCCCTCGGCAGAGTCCTGGCCGCCGCAAGCCGCGAGCAGCAGGGTCAGCGACAGCGCAAGAGCAGCCGGGGCGGCGGCTGGGCGCAGGGACGTGCGGTTCACCATGGGGGTCCTTTTCGATCGATTGAGGTCACGTTCGCCCAGCAGATTAGGGAGGTCAGGTAACCGGCTGGACCGGCACAGGTGAACCAGCGATGAACGGTGGGAGTGCATCTGTCGTCCGGGGTGGACGCACCAGGTGACCGGCAGGTGAACCCCACCCGCTTGCGGGTGGCGCCGGGCACCGGCCTCACCCGGGCCGGCGCTTGCCCTCCTGGCGGCGTCGCCGTACATCGGCAACGAGCTCGTCCTGCAGGTCGCGCAGCGGTTCACCCCCGGCGTCGCGGTTGACGTGCGTCCAGGAGCCGTCGCTGGCCAGGTGCCACGACGCGGTGCGGTCATCGAAGACGGTGTCGAGCAGACCGCCGAGCTCGCTGACGTGCCGCGGGTCGCACACCCGGACGAGCACCTCGACCCGGCGGTCCAGGTTGCGGTGCATGAGGTCGGCGGAGCCGATCCACACCTGCGGGTCACCGTCGTTGTCGAACCAGAACACCCGACTGTGCTCCAGGAACCGGCCCAGGGTGCTGCGTACCCGGATGTTCTCCGACAGCCCCGGGACCGCGGGCCGGAGCGCGCAGATGCCCCGGGCGGAGAGGTCGACGCGGACACCGGCCTGGCTGGCCCGGTAGAGGGCGTCGACGATCTGCTCGTCGACCAGCGAGTTCATCTTGAAGCGCACCCGCGCCGGCCGGCCCGCCTCGTGGTGGGCGACCTCCGCCTCGATCCGCTCGATCAACCCATCCCGCACTCCGTCCGGTGCCACCAGCAACCGCCCGTACCCGGCGCCGCGGGAGAAGCCGGACAGGTTATTGAACAGGTGTAGTAGGTCGTCGCCGACCTGCTGGTCTGCGGTGAGCAGCCCGAGATCCTCGTACATGCGAGCGGTCTTGGGGTTGTAGTTGCCGGTGCCGATGTGGCTGTAGCGGCGCAGCCCGTCCGGCTCGTCCCGGATCACCAGGCACGCCTTCGCGTGGGTCTTGAGCCCGAGCAACCCGTAGACCACGTGACACCCCGCCTGCTCCAGCTTGCGGGCCCAGCGGATGTTGGCCTTCTCGTCGAACCGCGCCTTGATCTCGACGAGCACCAACACCTGCTTGCCGGCCTCAGCGGCGTCGACCAGCGCGTCGATGATGGGGCTGTCGCCGGAGGTGCGGTAGAGGGTCTGCTTGATCGCCAGCACCTGCGGGTCGGTGGCCGCCTGCTCGACGAAGCGCTGCACGCTGGTGGCGAACGAGTCGTACGGGTGGTGGACCAGAACGTCCTGGCGCTGCAGGGCGGCGAAGATGTCCGCGGGCTGGGCGGTCTCCACCTCGGTGAGGTCCGGATGGGTGACGGGCACGAACGGCTCCGACTTCAGCTCCGCCCGGTCCAGGTCGGCGACCGCGTGCAGCCCCTTCAGGTCTAACGGCCCGGCGAGGCGGAACACCTCGGCCTCGGACACGTCCAGCTCGGACACCAGCAGGTCGAGCACGTGCGGGTCGATGTCCTCCTGCACCTCGAGCCGGGTCGGTGGACCGAACCGGCGGCGAAGCAGCTCCTTCTCCAGCGCCTGCAGCAGGTTCTCGGCGTCGTCCTCCTCCACCTCGAGATCCTCGTTGCGGGTCACCCGGAACGTGTGGTGGGCGACCACCTCCATGCCGGGGAACAACATCTCCAGGTGGGCGGCGATGATGTCTTCCAGCGGAACGAAGCGCAGCTCGTCCAGCGGCACCCAACGGGGGAAGTTCGGTGGCACCTTCACCCGCGCAAAGTGCTCGGTGTCGGTGCCCGGGTTTCGCACCACCACCGCCAGGTTGAGCGACAGGCCGGAGATGTACGGGAACGGGTGGGCCGGGTCGACCGCTAGCGGTGTCAGCACCGGGAACACCCGTTCGGCGAACAACGTTGCCATCGCCTTGCGCTCGGTGTCGGCGAGGGCGTCCCAGCGCAGCAGCGCGATGTCCTGCTCGGCCAGGGCGGGGAGCACGTCGTTGTGGAACGCGTCGGACTGGCGGCGCATCAGCCGGTGGCTCTCTCGCCAGATGTTGTCGAGCACCTCCCGCGGCCGCAGCCCACTGGCCGCGCGCATGGCCACCCCGGCGGCGATCCGACGCTTGAGTCCCGCCACCCGGACCATGAAGAACTCGTCCAGATTGCCGGCGAAGATGGCCAGGAACCGGACCCGGTCCAGCAGCGGGAGCTCCGGGTTCTCGGCCAGCTCGAGGACCCGCTCGTTGAATGCCAGCGACGACAGCTCCCGGTCCAGGAAGCGGTCGAAGGGCAGGTCGTCGCGCTTCACCTCGTACGGCGGCTCGACGTCGTAGGGCTCGACGCCCGGCCCGGTCGGGCGAGTTCTCAGGTCATCGCTCACCCAGCAATGGTCTCACCGGGAGGTGAACTGTGGTCGCCGTGTGTCACCGGTAGGGGTCTCGACCGGGGAAAGCGGCCATTCGACAGGGTGAGCGTGAACCAGGACAAGGTGGTCCAGGCGATCAGCCGCCCGGGTGGCGGTACTGCGTGTCGGTGGCCACCTGGCTCAACCCGAGTCGCTGGTACACCCGCAGGGCTGGCACGTTGTTCGCCTCCACGTACAGCAGCACCGCCGCCAGACCCCGCCCGGCCAGGTGGTGCAGGCCGATGAGCGTCAACGCCGACCCGAGTCCACTGCCCTGCTCGTCCGGGTCGACGCCGACCACGTACACCTCGCCCGTCGGCGGAATTTCGCTCGCGGAGCGAGCGGGTGTGTGCACCTTCGTCCAGTGGAACCCGACCAGCCGGGCGTTGCGCTCGGCGAGGAAGAACCCCTCCGGGTCGAACCACGCCGACCCGGTGCGCCGCGCCAGGTCGGCCGCGTCGGTCGCGCCCTGCTCGGGATGGTCGGCGAACACCTTGGCGTTCAGCTGCAGCCACGCCTGCTCGTCGACCCCGACCCGGAAGGTGCGCACGGTCACCCCAGGTGGTGTGCGTACCTCGGGCAGCGGCGGCGCGTCGGCGCCGAGGCGGCGCTGCAGCTGCCACAGCTCGCGCACCTTGACGAACCCGAGCCGCTTCGCCATCCGACCGGCGCCCGGGTGGTCGCCGTGCGACCACAGCAGCATCGGCGCCCCGCCCACCTCCCCCAGCGCGCGGGACACCACCGCCGATCCCCATCCCGCGCGCCGGTGCTCGGGGTCCACGACCACCTCGGCGGTCACGCCGGTACGCGGGTCGGCCAGATCCAGGTAGGCGTACGCGACCAACGCGGCCGAGCCGTTGCGGGCCAGCACGTGCCGTTGCTGTGTACCAGTGTTGGTTGAAGTCCCCGGGTCCGCGGCGATCTGCAGCAGGGCCTGCTCGTTGAGCGCTCGGGCGCCGTCCTGCACGGCCGCGTGCTCCACCAGCGCCAGCACGTCGGCGACCGCCGCCTCGTCGAGGACGGCTCGCACCTCGAGAACTTCGTGCTCCGCTGGGAGTGACGGTTGCGTCCTGGTGCCTCGGCGTGTCACGACAGATTTGTCACTTTCAGCGGAGCGGGGTCGGTTCGCGGCGCTCGGACGGGGTCGCGACAAAGCGGTAACCGACGTTGCGGACGGTGCCGATCAGCGTCTCGTGCTCCGGGCCCAGCTTGGCGCGCAGGCGCCGGACGTGGACGTCGACCGTCCGGGTGCCACCGAAGTAGTCATAGCCCCAGACCTCCTGCACCAGCTGTTGGCGGGTGAACACCCGGCCGGGGTGCTGGGCCAGGAACTTGACCAGCTCGAACTCCTTGAACGTCAGGTCCAGTGACTTGCCGTCCAGCCGCGCCGTGTACGACGCCTCGTCGATCGAGAGGCCACCGCTGCGGATCAGGTGGCGCTCGTTCCCGCCGCCGTCGTTGTCGGCCTGAGCCAGCCGACCGGTGGCCAGTCGCAGCCGGGCCTCGACCTCGGCCGGCCCGGCGTCGACGAGCAACACGTCGTCCATGCCCCAGTCGTCGGCCACCACCGCGAGCCCGCCCTCGGTGAGCACCAGCAGCAGAGGCTGCGCGATCCCGGTGGTGCGCACCAGCCGGGTCAGGCTGCGGACCTGGGCGAGGTCGCTGCGCCCGTCGACCAGCACGGCGTCTGCCGGCGGGGCGCCGAGCAGGGCCCCCAGGTCGGCCGGCAACACCCGTACCCGGTGGGGGAGAACCGCCAGCGCGGGAAGCACCGACTCCGGGGACGGCGGCTCGCCGGACCGTGTCG
>JALYQN010000319.1 GCA_030855835.1 Actinomycetota bacterium
GGCAGCCAACGGACCCGGCAGCGCCGGGTGGCATCGACGCCGTGCTGG
Source organism: Actinomycetota bacterium (assembly GCA_030855835.1). Lineage (GTDB taxonomy): Bacteria > Actinomycetota > Actinomycetes > Propionibacteriales > Nocardioidaceae > JACCVL01. Next base: position 49 of record JALYQN010000319.1, read on the forward strand.
GCCCCGCGGCGGAACGGCTGGCGATGACGTTCGCCAGCCGCGCGGCCTACCGCGACTTCTGGCGCGCACACCCGGCGATAGGTCCGATCTGGGGGCCGTCGGTCGAGGCGTACGTCGACTACGACCTCGACGGCGAACCGCCACAGCTGCGCCCGTCCTGCCGGGAGCAGGCCATGCGCACCGACGGTGCCGAGATCCTCGACCATGCGGCCACCGCAGCGGACCTGCAGGGGGTCGGCGTGCCGATCCTGTTCCTGCGAGCCGAGCGTGGGCTGCTGGACGCCGAGCCGTTCTACCTCGAGGACCGAGTCACCCGATGGTCTCAGGAGACTCCGGCTGTCCTGGCTCGCACGGTGCCGGACACCAACCACTACTCGCTGCTGCTGGGCAGCCGGGGCGCCGCCGCGGTCGCGCACGCCCTGCGGAGCGGCTGGTGAGGCGGCCGTCGGTCCAGCAGCGCAGTGGCGGTGCCGCCGGTAACGTGGCGCCGTGACCCTCGCCGGCAAGACCGTCCTCCTGCTCGCCGCCGACCTGTTCGAGGACATGGAGCTGCTGTATCCGCTGTACCGCCTGCGGGAAGAGGGCGTCCATGTGACGGTGGCCGGCTTGGACGACCAGCCGGTGACGGGCAAGAAGGGCCACGGGCCGGTGCCGGTCGACGCCACGGTCGAGAGGCTGTCGGCCGCCGACTTCGATGGCCTGGTCATCCCGGGCGGGTTCGCACCGGACAAGCTGCGGCGCTCGGAGTCGGTGCTGTCGTTGGTGCGGGACTTCGACGAGGCCGGCAAGCCGGTGGCGTTCATCTGCCACGCCGGGTGGGTTCCGATCTCGGCGCAGATCCTCAAGGGTCGCCGGGCGACGAGCGTCGACGCGATCCGGGACGACATGGTCAACGCCGGGGTCGACTGGGTCGACGAGGAGACTGTGGTCGACGGCACGCTCATCTCCGCGCGGACGCCGGACGATCTCGGGCCATGGATGAGGGCCTTGCTCGCAGCCCTGCAGTCGCCCGACGAATGAGACGCAGGACCGGGGCGGTGGTGGGCTTGTGGCGGGACTGCCCAGCGCGCGTCTCGTCGCCGTCGTCGGCGTGCTGTTGTTCTGGGCCGGGGTCTTCGGCGCTGGTCTGCTGGTAGACGCCTACTCCGCGCGCGAGGACTACATTTCGAGCCTGGCCGGTCGCGGGTCGCCGGTGGCCGTCGTGGGTGTCGGTGCGTTGCTCGCCAGCGCCGTCGCCCAGCTGGCCACGTCGTACGCCGTGTTCACCCGGTGGCGATCGCGTGTGTGCGCGTTCTTCCTCTGCGGGGCCGGCGTGGCCGGAGCCACGATCGCGAGCTTCCGAACCTCTTGTCCGGACGGACCTGCCGGGTGTTCGCGCGGGGAGGCCACCGGGGACTGGATCGACGCGGTGCACGCCAGCAGCGTCGGGGCGTACGAGCTGTTCACCCTTGCGGCCATGCTCACGCTGGCCATCGGCGCCGTGCGTCGAACGGCACCTTGGCCGCGCTGGCTGGGACTGTTGAGCCTGGTTCTGGCCATCGGATCGGTGCTGCTGATCGGCCAGACCAACGGCGAGGACATCGGCACCTGGCAACGCCTGTGGCTGGCGGACAACCTCGGCTGGTTGCTCGTTGTGGTCTTGGTCGCCACCACTGCCGGAACGGTCTCGAGACAGGGCCGCGCCTCTGGCGACGTCACGACACCTGGCTAGCGAGCCACCTGGACCAGCCAGGCCATGTCGGTCGGCGCGATCCCCGCGTCGTAGCCACCCGCGACCAGCACCCGCCCGCCGGCAACGGGTGTGACGGTCTGGAAGGACCAAGTCGACCCGAGGTCACCACCGGCCCCGCGCACCGGCCGCAGGCGTTGGCTCGCCGGGTCGAACACCACCAACCGCCGGCCACCGGCGACGACGACCCGCCCGTCGGCCAAGGTCGCGATCGCATCGGTGATCTTGTACCGCCCCGAGGGAAGGTCTGGGCCGGGCACGAACCGCCTCGCGCCCGGCTGGAGGATCTCGGTGTCCCGGAATCGGTGCCTGCTCTCGGTCGTGGGCGCGCCGCCGACCACCCATACGCCGCCACCCGGCAACTGGGCGGCGGCATGCTTCATCCGTGCGCGGGCGAGTTCCGGCCCCACGGACCAGACGGCTCGGCCAGGACACCAGCGACTGGTCGTACCGGTCGCCGTGTCCGTCTCGCTGGCGCCCCCGACCAGCAGCACGCAGCCGCCGGCAGTGGTGGCCGTGTGCCCGGTTCGGGGGGCCGGCAACGTCGGGCCGGAGGTGGCCTCTCCGGTCGACGGGTCGACGATCTCGACGCTGGACAGCGACTGCCCGTCTGTCCCGCGACCGCCCGTGAGGAGCACCCGCCCGTCGGACAGCAGGGTGGCGGTGTGGTCCGCGCGGGCGGAGGCCAGCGACCCCACTTCGGTGAAGGCGTCGGCGGCGGGGTCGTAAACCTCCATCGTCGCCGTGGGCGGTTGCCCCTCGCCGGGGTAGCCGCCGGCGACGAGTACACGTCCGTCGGCGAGCAAGGTCGCGGTGTGCCCGGCCCGGCTGTGCTGCATCGAGGATGCCGGTGAGACGGTCCCGTCGGCGCTCACCAGGACCGAGTCGGCGGCGTCCTCGAACTCTTCGCAGCCTGGCGCGGAGCACCCCCCGGTGAGCAGCACCCGCCCGTCTGCGAGCCCGGTCGCTCGGTGCACCGCCCGCGGCACGCCGATGTCCAACGACGTAGAACCGTCGACGGGCAGCGTGGCCTGTGATCGCTCAGGCTCCGGTGCTGTGGACGTGTCAGTGCCGCTGGTACACCCGCCGACGACCAGCAACACGGCCAGCGCGCCACCTACTGCTCTCAGCCCGCCCACTGTCACCTGCTCGCCCGGTCGGTGCGGGTCATCAATGACCTGGAGTGTCGAGACATTGTGTCACCGGCCACTCCGTCGGCCGCTCCTGCGGCGAGCCGATCGGCTCCGGGCACACCTGAGCTGGCCGACATGCCCCGCCTGTTCGAGGTGATGACGCCAGGTGGGGTCAGGCGGTCGGTCTAGGCGTAGCCGAACGCGGGTGGGAGGACCACGACAACCACGGCTGCCCAGGCGGCGTAGACGGGCAGGTAGCCGGTCTGCCAGCGCTCTAGATCGCTGAACGGGCGCCGCCCACGCAGGAATCCGTCGCTGAGGCGGGCCGACCAGGCGAGGTTGGCCAACAAGATGAGGTTCAGACCGAGCGCGGCGACCTTGTTCGCGCTGACTCCCAGCTCGGTGATGCGGATGAGCATCGCGGCCAGCATGAGCAGGTCGACCATCAGGGCGCTGAGCACCAACAGCAGCTGCAGTCGGTCGAACAGGTCCGGCGGCGCCTGCCGATGGCGGGCGGAGATCGCGTACAGCAGCAGGCCCAGCACAAGAACCAGGATCAGGTCGACCAGGATCAGCAGATCGCGGTCCACCTCGACGACATTGCCGGTGGCCAGGATGGCGACCAGGAATGCCAGCAACATCAGCGTGGTCAGCGGAGTGAAGACGCGGGTGAGGACCGGGGCGATGTTCTCGACCACGCTCTGCTTGGCCTCGACCAGCCAGGCGGCAACGATTACCGCGCCCATCGCTGCGCAGGGGAGCACCCACTGAGCGAAGAACAAGGAGATCTCGAGCCCGATCGCCGCGAAGCCGGCGAGCGTGAGTCCGACCAGCACCGCACCACCGAGTGCCAGCAGGGTGTAGTAGACGACCCATTCACCGGTGAACTGGATGAAGTCCATGCGCCGCGGATGTGACCGCCAGTCCACTCCTACGTACGCCAGGCCGACCGCGAGCCACACCAGGATGGGCAGGTGGATCACGACCAGCACCTCGGTGGATCCGCCGTCGGTGTACGGGTATGCGTCGGCTACCAGTGCGCCGAGCAAGAACGGCGGAGCCAGCACCCACACCGACCGCAGCAGCCCGAGGCGCCGCTTCCAGGCGAAGTAGCCGGCCAGGAAGGGCAGCACGACCAGGCCGGCGTTGCGCGCATACCAGGCTGGGTCCTCGGTCAAGTCCAAGCCGACCAGCTCGGGCACCTTGATCGCCACCGCCGCCGCGACGGCGAGCGCGAGCACCACCACCAGCTCGCGGGTGGGCCGGGTGACCGATTCCTCCGGCAGCTCGGGGGCGAGGACCAGCTGCTTCCACAGTCGCTCGGAGTGCTCGCGGGCGAACTCCTGGGACACCTCATCCAGGATGCCGAGGCGCTTGACCGCCACCAGGAACGCCTCGTCCCCGGACAGACCCGCCTGCTCGAGGTCCGCGACCCGGTCGCGCAGATGGCCCTCCAGCTCATCGACATCGTCCGGGCTGATCACCCCATGCCGCTGCACATAGCCCCGCCAATGCCCGATCTGCGTCTCCAGACCGGCATCGGGCGCTCCGGGCACGGCCGTCATGGGCTCGGTCCGACCAGCGTGGCCGCCCTCGCAGCCGCCGCCTCCGTCCACACCCGATCCAGCGCGTCGGTGACCACTGCCCACTGCCGGCGACGCTCGGCCGACAGCTCCACCCCGGCCGGGGTGATCGCATAGTGCTTTCGCCGCCGGCCACTGGCGGCCACCCGCCAGCTCGCCTGGACGTACCCGAGCCGCTCCAGTCGGTGCAGCAGCGGGTACAGCATCCCGTCGGTCCACCGCATCTGGCCGGCGGAGAGCTCGTTGACCTGCTTGAGGATCGCGTACCCGTACGACTCCCCATCGGCCAAGATCCCCAGTACCAGCGGCGTCGCCGATGCCGCCACGAGGTCCTTGTCGATGCGCACCGATGCTCCTGTCCTCATCGCAGCGATGTCTAGCGGTGCTAGGTAAACATACCTAGAAGTGCAAGGCAAGAGCGCGTTGCGCTCCGCGAGGCGAGGCGCGCGGGGAGGTCCCGACCGTCCTACGGACTACGACGCCTTCGGTTGAGGGCCTGGCACGTCGCGCGGCCCGGGGCGCCGGGGAAGCCACTGCCGGCCCATCTTCTCGATCAGGTCGCTCGCCACCAGGACCCGCTCGAGGCTGATCGGCGGCACCTCCTCGCCCTGGTCGAGGTGCTGGGCGAGGTTGGGCGGGAACTGGGTGCGGGAGTCGGCGCGCCGACACACCAGGTAGGAGATCGTCTCGGCCTCGAACTCCTGACTCTCGTCCGAGAGCATCGACCGGTTGGGCCACCAACGACTGTCTGGAGCTCCCAGATGTCCGCAGTACAGGTGGGCCAGCTCGTGCACGAGGGTCGCGTAGGCCGCGCTGGCCGAGTGGTCGCGGTTGATTGCCAGCTCGTACCTCAGTGGAACAGACTCGACCACCCACGCCGGCCGGCGTCGCACGACGAGCTCGAGGTCGGCACCATGCGCAGGCCGGATGTGGCCGGCCGCCTGTGACCCGCTGTGCACCCGGAGGACCCTCACCCCGTCCCGAATGGCGTTGGCTTCGGTGCGGACGGCCAGTGCCGCGACGTCGGCGCGCACGAGGACCTCGAACGGGTTCAGGACCTGGGGCGGCAGCGGCGGCGAATTGTTGTCGATGGGCTCGGTGTCGGAGACGTCGAAGACGATCATCACCGGGCCGAACGGCTGCAGGATGATCAGCGGTCGGGACTGGACGGTGACCCGCCGACGGTAGAGGTCGTGCCAGCGCCCGGACGGTGCGACGAAGCGCGCGCCGTCCAGCTGCAGGTGCACGAGCATCGCGTTGAACGCGGAGTAGCCGCGGAAGCCAGCCACGAACTCGAGCAGCTTGTGGAAGTCCTGGCCCTTGCGGTACCGCCGGCCGTCGCCGACCAGGTCGTCGAGGGCGCGCGCGACCTCACTGTGCACGTCGCCGGCGCGTTCGTGCGGGGACTCGAAGAGCGTCCCTTGCTCACCGGGCATGGTTCACGCTATGCCGCAGCGCCAGGGGGTCGAGAGATGAGTTTTGCCGGTTACGGGCGTCTACCTAGCGCGAACATGGGAACCGCTGGGCGACGGATAGAGAGGAGACGGGCATGAGAACGCTGATCGTCACCGAGTTCGTGTCGTTGGACGGGGTGATGGAGGCCCCGGGCGGCGAGCCCGGCTACGCGCACACGGGCTGGGTCGCGGACTTCTTCAGCGACGAGCTCGGTACCTACAAGCAGGACGAGCAGCTTGCCGCCGAGATCTTGCTGCTGGGTCGCACGACCTACGAGAGCTTCTACGGTGCCTGGCCCAGCAGACAGGGTGCCATGGCCGACAAGATCAACACGATGTCCAAGTTCGTGGCGTCGACGACACTCCAGACCTTGGAGTGGCAGCCGGCCAGCCTCCTTCGAACTACCGGTCACCACCTCGGTGGCCGAGCTCAAGCGCGGCGACGGCGGGCCGATCCTCGTGGTCGGCAGCCGCACACTCGCCCAGGCGCTCCTCGACGCCGGGCTCGTGGACGAGTTGCACCTTCAGGTCTTCCCGCTCATCCTGGGCAGCGGCGCGCGGCTGTACCCCGAGAACCCGACAGCGACCACCCTCACTTTGACCTCCTCAACGGCGCTGACCAACGGCGTGCTGCTGTTGACCTACACGACGGCAACGTCATCGGTGCTCTCCCGATAGTCGCCAGGCGACAGGGATGACGATGCGACCGCGTTAGCGGTCGCGGCCAGTCCGCAGGGCACGTCTCACTTGAGACGGCCTCGGAGAGGTGTGCGAGGGTCGCACGCAAACCTGTGAAGTCGGGCGCTGATCACGAGCCGTCCCGCACGCAGCTGTGCTGGAGTGGCTCCGTGGACGCCACGGAGCTTGCCCGACGTTTCGGACTCGGCGGTGTCGCGCAGCTGTCGGAGGGCGCGGTCGCCCGCGGCAAGGAGGGTGTCATCTGGCGGCTGGACTCCGCGGACGGCTCATGGGCCGTCAAGGCCCCGTTCCAGCCGGAGTCTGAAGATGCACTGCGGCAGAGCACCGAGTTCCAGGAGGCTGCGTGCGCCGCCGGGGTGCCGACACCGAAGGTGCGGCGTACCACTGACGGTCGCATCCTCGCCGCCGTCGGTGGCGCCCAGGTCAGGCTGTACAAGTGGGTCGACCTGCTCGCCCCGAATCCGCGGCTGGACCCGGCGCAGGTCGGTGCGACGCTCGCCGCGATCCATCAGGTGCCGTACTCCGAGCCCGGTTCGGTGCACCGCTGGTACCCCGAACCGGTCGGCGGCCAGCGGTGGGACGATCTGGTCGCAAAGCTCCGCCAGGCAGGGGCACCGTTCGCCGGCCGGCTGGCCGGGCTGCGTGACGAGCTTGTCGCCCTTGAGTCGTGGCTCGAGCCGCCGCAGCAAGTCCGGACCTGTCACCGTGACCTGTGGGCGGACAACCTGCTGCCGACCGCCGACGGTGGGGTGTGCGTCATCGACTGGGAGAACAGCGGACCGGCCGACCCGAGCCAGGAGCTCGGCTGCGTGCTCTTCGAGTACGCCCGCGACGACCCCGGCCGCGCCCGGGAACTCGTCGCCGCGTACCGCGAGTCCGGCGGGCCGGCCAGCGTCAACCGACGTGGGCACTTCTCCATGCTGATCGCCCAACTCGGCCACATCACCGAGAACGCCGCCACTGACTGGCTCGAGCCCAACCTGCGCTCGCCTGAGCGAGCCGACGCCGCCGCCTGGATTGCCGAGGTCATCGACGATCCGCACACCCGCGAGATCCTCGACGGTCTCCTCGCTGTATCACGGTAGGTCGCACGACCTGAAGGCCGCCCGCGTCTGACACCTGGTCACAAACGCCTGCGACACCGAGCCGATCCAACGTGTCGGGGCCGGTGCTTCGCTTGCGAGGGCGGCGACGAGTTCGTGGTATTGGCCGAGCACACCAACGGCCACGACGTAGGCAGGCTGACGGCACGGCTGCGGGCAACGGCGGCTCAGCCCATCGTCATCGCAGCGCAGAGTTGGCACTAGGAGTGAGCATGGCCGTGGCCACGTACCTGAGGGACGGCGTGACTGCCGACGCCCTGCTACATAAGTGGCTCTTCGGAGTTATGCGTGGGCGGGACGGCGACATAAGTCCGAGCGGTCATTTATCGCGCAAAAGCACGCCATTGGCAAGTAAGCGGCGTGAGAGGCGAATGTCACACCAAATCTGTGATATCCCGGCACCTGCATTCGTCGACGTCGCCAGCGGACCGCCTGATCAACGGAAACCGGCACCGAAACGTCTGCCGAGGAAGGGCAGGATGAAGTCGTAGCTGTCCTGGGTGTCGACACGCCAGGAGTAGTCGGCTCCGTGGCAGGTCCCGCTTAAGCCGAAGGACACGACAGCGACGACCTCGTTGGTGTTGTTGACGAGCACGGGCCCGCCCGAGTCGCCGAAGCACGTCCCACCCTGGCCACCGATCGGGCTCGGGTTGTTCAGGGTGTGCAGGTTGCCTCCGCGCGCGATGTTGCCATTGACCTCGACGATGCGCGACGTCGACCTAAAGCGCGTGTCCACGCTTAGGGGCTTCGGCCGGACCGACTGCGTGCCGTACCCCACGTTCTCGACCACGGCGTCATTCGGGTTCTCGGCCTCGGCCACCAGCGCCTCGGCGGTCCCCAGTGGCGCGAGCTCACCGAACGTCGTTACCGGGGCAGCCTGGTCCAGCTCGACGACTCCCACGTCGTAGTTGACCGGGAATCTGGCGAAGCCGTCGTAGTCGGGATGCGGAAAGGCCGTGCCCGAGGTGTAGTCAGGGTTCGCGTCCAACCAAGCGCTCCGCGCGTCGTAAAGCGCAGCCGCGGTCGGGTAGTCCGCACGTGCCGGCCAGCCGGCCAGCACTTCAGTGTCGTCGAACGTGACCCACACGTCCGTCCCACCACTCGTGGCGATCTCTTCGTCGGCGCCCAGCACCACCTCGCCC
>JALYQN010000333.1 GCA_030855835.1 Actinomycetota bacterium
GATCGGAGATCGGACTGCGTCGTAGCTGTGCCCGCTTGGTGGGGCAGGACATCGTGACGGCCACGGCGATGGGCCCGGACGAGCAAGTGACGCCGTGAAGTGGGCGCGGAAGCTGGTTGAGCGAGCGCAGCAAGAGCAAGAGCGCTGATTGAGTTCGAGCTACCGCCGGCGTACGCCGAGGCTCTCCGGCGCGTGCAGCAGCACCATGGTCCGTCCGACGTCCGCGGGAACCCGGTGCCGGGTCAGCCGTGAGCCGATGATCATGACCGCAAAGGCGATCGGAACCGTGAGCGCGGCGGGCTGGGCGAGCAGCGCGCCGGTCCAGCCTGTCCGCACGCCGCCCAGCACGGTCACGAGCACCGCGGCGACGGACAGCACTCCCCCGGTGAGCAGGCCGGCCACGGCGCCGAGGTCGGTCAGCCCGCGCCACCAGATCCCCAGCACCAGCAACGGGCAGAACGTCGACGCGGCCACGGCGAACGCCAGCCCGACCACGACCGACACGTCGGTGGAGACCACCTGCAAGGCCAGCAGCAGCGGGACGACACCGGCCACCGCCGCGGCCAGCCGGAAGGCCGGAACCGACGCCCTGTGTACGACATCGCGGGACAGCACCCCGGCGACCGAGACGAGCAGCCCACTCGACGTCGACAGGAACGCCGCGAACGCGCCCGCCGCCACGAGGGCACCGAGCAGCTGGCCGCCCAGACCGCCGATCGCGGCCCCGGGCAGCAGGAGCACCGTCGCGTCGGTCTGCCCGGTGAGCAGCAGCTGCGGCGTGTACAGCCGGCCGAGCGCGCCGTAGATCGTCGGGAACAGGTAGAAGACTCCGAGCAGGGCCAGCACGACCACCGTCGTCCGGCGGGCCGCCCGGCCGTCGGGGTTGGTGTAGAACCGGACCAGCACGTGTGGCAGGCCCATCGTGCCGAGGAACGTGGCCAGGATCAGCGAGTACGTCGCGAACAGCGGGTGGTCCGGATGGCCACCGCCGCTCGACAGCGGCGCGGCCCAGTCGTCGTTGTCCAAGGCGGCGAGGGCGTCGGCATGCGGCACGGCGGCACCGGCCGGGAACGTGAGTTCCGCCCCGGCGGCCGCCTCGTGACTGCCTGGCATCCACCGCAGCGGGCCGTCCACCACGGCGCCGTCGACCACCCCCTCGGCCCGCAGGTCGACCAGCTTTTTTTTATTTTAGAGGTCGTCGACCTAGATCTTCACGGTGGTCAGCTCGCGGAACGTCGGGACGGACTCGCTGGTCAGCTCGCCCACGCCGCCGGTCCGCCACACCAGGAGCAGGAAGAAGGCCGGTACGGCGAGTGCGGTCAACTTGAGCCAGTACTGGAACGCCTGCACGAACGTGATGCTGCGCATCCCGCCGGTCGCGACGTTCGCGGTCACCACGACGCCGACGACCACCGCACCGAGCCAGTACGGCGCCCCGGTCACCGTGCCGAGGGTCAGCCCCGCCCCACGCAACTGCGGCACGAGGTACAGCCAGCCGATCAGGACGACGAACCCGGCGCAGAGCAGCCGCAGGCGGGGCGAGCCCAGCCGCGCCTCGGCGAAGTCGGGCAGGGTGAAGGCGCCCGATCGGCGCAGCGGGGCCGCGACGAACAACAGCATCGCCAGATAGCCGGCGGTGAACCCGACCGGGTACCAGAGCACGTCCGCGCCGAACTTCATGACCAGCCCGGCGACCCCGAGGAACGACGCCGCGGACAGGTACTCCCCGCTGATCGCCGACGCGTTCCAGCCGGGGCTGACGGTGCGGGAGGCGACCAGGAAGTCGCTCGTGGTGCGGGCGAAGCGGACGCCGTACGCGCCGATGACCAGGGTCGCGACGGTGACCAGCACGATCGCCGGCAGGGCGTAGGGGTTCACGAGCCGCCGACGAACTCGGCGAAGTCCTGTTCGTTGCGCTCAGCCTGCCGGACATACAGGCGCGCCACGAGGTACAGGAAGGGGTAGGCCAGGATGCCGAGCAGCAGCCAGGGCAACCGCAGCCCGAACACCTCGACCGCGGCCAGCCCCGGTACGACGGCGAACAGTAACGGCAGGCCGCCGAGCAGGGCCGCGACGACCACGGACAGTCGCAACGCGAGGCCGAGTTGGGCCCGGATCAACCCCTGGACGAGAACCTCACCGACCCGGGTCTGCTCCTCGATCTCCCGGACCGTGCGGTCCAGCCGCACCGACCGACGAGCGGACAGGTCTACCCGGACTCGGGGCGGGGTCGGCGGGGGCAGGCTCACGGCGTGCGGCTCCAG
>JALYQN010000357.1 GCA_030855835.1 Actinomycetota bacterium
GGTCTGCACCATTCCGTCGCCGGTGGTGTCGCCGTACGGACGCACGATCGGGCTCATCGGGCGGCACTCATTCTGCCTCCAGCTCGTCGATGGCGGGGTTGGCGTAGTCGTCGGCGCGGCGGACCACCCCATCCAGGCCGCGGCCGCCGTCGGCTGGGCGCTTCATCAGCCCGAACGTGCCGTCGGCGATGGCGGCGAGCAGCCCGGCGCCGTGCGTCGGCTCGGAGTGAGCAAGGATCCGCTCGAGCAGGTCGATGCTCTCGTCCAGCACCAGCCGGGCCCGGGTGTTGATGAACCCGTCGGGTGGCGGGTGGAAGTCCTCGGACAGCCCGCCGCAGGCGTTGAGCACGTAGCGGACGTTCTGCAGCGCGAGGTCGCGGTCGGACAGCCACGGGGTCACGACGGCCTCGGTCATCATGCCTACCAGCAGGATGCCCTGGCCGGTCAGCGCGCCCACCAGGTTGAAGAACCCGTCGAGCAGGTAGCCCCGGAACACGTCCCCGGTCATGTGCCGGGTCGGCGGCATCCACTTCAGCGGCGCGTTCGGGAACAGCTGGCGCGCGAGCAAGGCGTGCGCCAGCTCCAGCCGGAAGCTGTCCGGCACGTCCGGGTCGATCTCGAAGGCGTGGCCGAGGCCGAGCTGCCAGTCGGCGAGGCCGGCTTCCTTGGCGAACGACTCGTTGAGCAGCTGGCTGACCGTCACGGTGTGGGCGGCTTCGATCGCGTCCGCGGTGGTGAGGTAGTTGTCCTCGCCGGTGTTGATGATGATGCCGGCCCGGGCGTGCACCTGGCGGCTGAAGCGCTGGTCGACAAGGGTGCGCACCGGGTTGATGTCGCGGAACAGAATCCCGTACATCGAGTCGTTGAGCATCATGTCGAGGCGCTGCAGGCCGGCCATAGTGGCTATCTCGGGCATGCAGAGCCCGGAGGCATAGTTGGTCAGGCGCACGTAGCGGCCAAGCTCGGCACTGGACTGGTCGAGTGCCGCCCGCATCAGGCGGAAGTTCTCCTGGGTGGCGTAGGTACCGGCGTAACCCTCCCGGGTCGCGCCCTCCGGGACGAAGTCGAGCAGCGACTGGCCGGTAGAGCGGATCACCGCGATGACGTCGGCACCCTCGCGAGCGGCGGCCTGGGCCTGGCCGATGTCCTCGTAGATGTCGCCGGTGGCGACGATCAGGTAGATCCACGGGCGCTGCTTCGGGTCGCCCCACTTCTTGACCAGCCGTTCGCGCTGGCGGCGGCTGGCGTCGAGGCGTCTGATGCCGGCGCCGACCGACTTGCGCGCGGCTGCCCGGGCTCGCACCCGGTCGCGTCCCTCGGGCAGTCGGAAGCGCACCGAGCCGACGGACGCCTTGCCGGCCAGCTCGGCCAGGTCACCAGCCTCGCCTCGAACCAGTGCGTCCCACACCGGCAGCGCGACGCCATGGTCCAGTCCGACGTCGGCCCGGACGGTGTCCAGCAGCCGATTGGCCCACGGGATGCCGTCCGGGTCTGCACCCGACAGGCCGGCCATCCGCAGTGTCGCCCGCTCGATCGAGACGGTGGTGTGCTCCTGGGCAAGGGCCACGATCGGCCGTCCGACCCGGTTGGCCAGCCGACGCGCCTTGCGCACCCTCGCCGGGTCCAGGGCGAGCCTCGGTTCGGAACGTGCGGGCATTACTGCAGACTAGCAGCGGCGGGCGTTGGTCCGGCATTCGTGCGGCATTGCAGGAAGTCATGCGGTTCTAGGCGGGAGTCGCCGCAGGACATCCTGCTCCATCGCGGTCATCTCAATGCGTCGAAGGCGATGCGCCCCCGCACCACGGTGCGAACGCACCGGGGGCGGGAGCCTGTCGCTGCCAGCTCGGGCCGGCCAGGCGCGTCGGTCCAGACCGCGTACGTCGCGGGTGCGCCCGGCACCAGCCGGCATCCGCCGGTGTGCGCGGCGAACGCGGCATCAACACCCATCCGCTGGAGCGGGTTGTGGTGCCATACCGCGGCGGACACCCCGGCCCAGGGGTCGAACGGCGTCACCGGGCTGTCGGAGCCGAATGCGAGCGGCACCCCGGCCAGGGCGAGGTCGCCGAGCGGGTTCATCGCCAGGGCGCGCTCGGCGCCGAGGCGCTCGGCGTACATGTTGCTTGGGCCCCCCCACGCGGCGTCGAACGCCGGTTGCACCGAGGCAGTCACTCCGAGCTCGGCCAGGGTCGCGATCGCGCCGGCGTCTGCGAGCTCGACGTGCTCCAGCCGGTGTCGCGCCGCGCGCATCGCGGGTGCGCCGACCACGTCGGCGGCGGCGCGCAACCCCGTGCTGACCACCTGTACGGCCGCGTCGCCGATCACATGGAAGCCGCCCCGCAGGCCGGCCCGGGTGCAGGCGACCACGTGGTCGCGGACCTGCTCCGCGGACAGGTACATGTGCCCGCAGCTGGCGGCGTCGGCGTACGGGGTGCGCATGGCCGCGGTGCGGGAGCCGATCGAGCCGTCGACGCACAGGTCACCCGCCAGGCCGGACAGCTCGTGGGCGGCCGCCAGGTCGAGCTCAGCCAGCACCCGGCGAACGTCGGCGTCGTTGCCCACAAGCTCGCCGCGGTAACCGACCACGTCGGGCACGCC
>JALYQN010000365.1 GCA_030855835.1 Actinomycetota bacterium
CCTCTCCGCTTACGTGCCGAGCCACAACACGTATTTCGCGATTTACTTCACGCTGACCGGCTTGCACGCCGCGCACGTGATTGGCGGGGCTTTGGTGATGACCTACCTCCTTCTCTTCGGCGGCAAGATGTGGCGAACCCAGCCGGATCGGCTCACCAATCGCGTCGAGGTTGCGGGCCTGTTCTGGCATTTCGTCGATCTCGTTTGGATTTTCCTTTTCCCGGTGCTTTACCTCCTCTAACTAAAAATTTATGGGCGACCATTCATCACCAGAAGACATCAAGAAGTCCGTCCGGACTTACATGTTTATTTTCGGCGCGCTGCTTGTTGGCACGGTCCTCGGTCATCTCCCGGGCGTAACCGCCGGAGCCCTCCAGCGTCTCCAGCTCGAGGTCGATGGCTTCCGCACCCATCGAGCGGATCTCCTCGGCGGAGGCCTCACGCACGTCGTACGCCTTCACGACGGCGCCGAGGCGCCTGGCGGTGGCGATCGCCTGCAGACCCGCGACCCCCGCACCGAGCACAACCACTTGCGCCGGGTTGACTCTGCCGGCCGACGTCATGGCCAACGGGAAGAATCGGCGCAGCATCCCGGCCGCGACGATGCCACCGCGGTAGCCCGCGACCAGGGCCTGCGACGACAGGGCATCCATGGACTGTGCCCGGCTGACCCGCGGCACCAGCTCGAGGGCGAAGGCCGTGACCCCACAGTCGCGCAGATCCCGGACCAGGTCGAGGTTCTGCCCGATCGGCAGGAACGACATGGTGGCAGCACCCTCGCGCAGCTTCCGGATCTGCTCGATCCGTAAGGGCTGCACCGACACCACCACGTCGGCGTCCTCGAGGCGGTCGCCGTCCATTGCGGCGCCGGCCCCCTCGTAGTCCTGGTCACTGAAGTCGGCGGCCGCCCCGGCGTTCGGCTCGACCCCCACGTCGTACCCCAGCCCGGTGAGCTTCTGCACCCCCTCGGGGGCGAGCGCAACCCGCCGCTCGCCGTCCAGGGTCTCCCTGACCACCGCGATCCTCACGGCGCGAAACCTATGCCATGCGGGAAAGGGGTCGCATCAGTAGTGCCAGGGATGGGCCGACCAGTCCGGGGCGCGCTTGTCGAGGAAGGCATCCCGGCCCTCGGCCGCCTCGTCGCTCATGTACGCCAGCCGTGTCGCCTCGCCGGCGAACAGCTGCTGGCCGACGAGCCCGTCGTCGACAAGGTTGAATGCGTATTTCAGCATGCGTTGCGACGTCGGGCTCTTGGCGTTGACCTCGGCGGCCCACTGCAGCGCGGTCGCCTCCAGCTCGGCGTGCGGGACCACGGCGTTGACCATGCCCATCTGCTGGGCCTGTTCGGCGTCGTATGCACGGCCGAGGAAGAAGATCTCCCGGGCTCGCTTCTGCCCGACCTGGCGCGCCAGGTACGCCGAGCCGAAGCCGCCGTCGAAGCTCGCCACGTCGGCGTCGGTCTGCTTGAAGCGGGCGTGCTCGCGCGAGGCCAGGGTCAGGTCGGCAACGACGTGCAGACTGTGCCCGCCGCCCGCTGCCCAGCCGCCCACCACGGCGATCACGATCTTGGGCATGAATCGGATCAGCCGCTGGCACTCGAGGATGTGCAGCCGGCCCAGCCTCGCCCGGTGCGCGATCGCGTCCCTCGGCTGGTCCCCGGCACCGGCACCGTCGTCCTGGTACTCGTAACCGGTTCGGCCCCGGATGCGCTGGTCGCCGCCCGAGCAGAACGCCCACCCGCCGTCGCAGGGCGATGGGCCGTTTCCGGTGAGTAGCACGCACCCGACGTCGGGGGTGCTGCGCGCATGCTCGAGCACGGCCAGCAGCTCGTCGACCGTGTGCGGCCGGAAGGCGTTGCGCACCTCCGGCCGGTCGAATGCCACCCGCACCGTGCCCTGACCGACCGCGCGGTGATAGGTCACATCGGTGAGCCGCTCGAAGCCGCCGACCGCCCGCCACGCGGCGGGGTCGAACGTCTCAGAAACCCGCTGCCGCACCTCATCCACCCCGTCAGTGTGTCCGCCCTCCGCTGAGAGTGACATTTCTGCCCCGACACGCCGGTGCACAAGAACGCAAGCGTCACCCTCAGCCGGCGCACCGGCCTCAGCTGGCGATGGCCGCCGCCAGGGCGCACAGGTGCCCGAGCCGGGCCAGCTCGGAGTCGAGGATCTCCGGCCCGCCCCGGCGCCCGAACACCAGTGCGTCGGTGTGGCGCACCGGGGCCGCTGCGAGCACGGTTCCCGGCCAGGCGGGGTGCTCGCCCAGCCGTCGCGCCCGCGAGTCGGCGAACCACGCCCCCACGTCGGCCGGCAGGTCCGGCGC
>JALYQN010000382.1 GCA_030855835.1 Actinomycetota bacterium
CACCTCCAGAGACCGCCCCACGCCAGACTTGCCGGAGTTGAGCACACCTACGCCGATGAACAGCAGGACTATTGCGCCCACGACGGCAGTCAGGCCGAAAACGAGAAGCAGCGTGGGGCTCATCTCACACCTCAACCTTTACGAGCTGCTTCATGGACACAATGCCGAGCCCCATCATCACGCAGGCTGCACCAAGCATCATCCAGCCGATCGTCGCGTCGAACATGGGCTGCAGGTACTCAGGTCGCGCGATGAGCAGGTATACGAAGAACGCCGGAGGCAGACCACCAAGAATCCACGCAGAGAGCTTTCCCTCGGCCGACAGTGTGGCCACCTGCCGACGCAGGTACTCCCGTTCGCGCAGAGTGTTGGCGACGGTCAGCAGCAGCTCGGACAGGTTGCCACCGACATCGCGCTGAATCCGGATCGCCATCACGACCCAGGCGAAGTCATCGCTCCTCATCCGCTTCGCGACTCCATCCAGAGCTTCGTCGACATTCACCCCGAGTCGCTGCTCAACCAGTGCTCGGCGGAACTCACCGGACACCGGCTCGTTTCCCTCGCGCACGACGGTGTCCAGTGACTGCGCCAACGAGAGGCCGGCGCTCAAGCTGCCGGCGATCAGCTGCAGCGTGTCGGCCAGCTGGGAGCTGAAAGCCTTGATCCGCTTGGACTCCTTGCGTGACAGGTAGACGTAGGGCAGTACCGCGCCGACAACCAATGCAATGACGGCGATGGTGATGTTGCCTCCAATGACGTACCCGACGAGGCCGGCCCCGATCGCGATGCCGGCGTGCATGAGCAGCCACTCAGCGGCATGCAGCTTGAGGCCGCCGGCGTCGAGCTTCTTGGCCAGCTTGACGTCCAGCGCTCCACCGCGCAGCACCTTCTCGGTGGCATCGATGGCCTGCTGCTTGACACCAGGCCCAGGCCCACTTGCGGCACTGCCAGCCTTGCTGAAGCGGTTGGCACCCTCACCGTAGGGCGCCAGCCGGTCGTCCAGGCTGGCCCGCTTCGGACTGCTGAACGCACCGCTCATCACCAGCACGACCCCCAGCCCGCCCAGACCGACGGCGCCGATGCCGCCGAGCATCATCGGCTGTGACACCGTGAACGCTGTTGGCTCCACGGCGACCGGTGCGGGTGCCCCGGAACTGTCGGGGTCAGTGACCGGCGCAGTGATAGCCGGGATCGCCACGAACGCCTCGTCGGTGTAGGTCTGCCTGCCCGCGGCGAGTGACACCCCGACGGTGGCGTCGCCACCGTCCCAGCCGTCCGGCACCGCGAAGGTGATGAGCACCTGGGAAGCGAGCACCTCTGCCTGAGCCTCGAACACGGCGGTCAGGGCGGCCGGGTCGCCGGCGCTGGTGATGTCGCCGCGTCCCGCGCTGGCGATGGAACCAAGAATGTTGAGCGGTCCACCGGTCTGCTCGAGCGCCACCACGTCGACGCGCGCGCCGCTGGCTTTGACGGCGGCCAGCGTGTCGGCGACGTCATCCCCAGACGTGTCCCTGCCGTCCGAGAGCACCAGCAGGCTGTTCTGGCTGTCGGCCGGCAGGGCGGCCACGGCGGTACGGACGCCGGCATACAGTTCAGTGCGCTGGGTCAGCGAGAGTTCGTCGATGGCGCCACGGAGGGCATCTCGATCGAGGGTCGGCTCCACTACCACCTCAGTGCCACTCGCGAACGTCACCAGGCCGATCTGGACGTCCGCGGGCGCTTGGTCGACGAAGGCCAGCGCGGCGTTCTTGGCCTGGGTGAAGCGGTTACCCGCCATCGACTGGCTGACGTCGATGACCAGCAGGGTGACCCGCTGGACCGTGCCGGCTTCCGAGGCCAGCTCGGCCTCGGCCGGCTGCACCTCCCCGTCCACGGTGGTCTCGATTGACGACAGGTCGGCCGTCTGGCGCTCGGGCAGGTCGCGCAGGGAGAACAGCGCCTGCACGCTGCCACCGTCGGTGGTGACCTCGTCGATCTGACCGTCGGCGGCCCACGCGGCGGTCGGCAGTGCCAGCAGCACGGTCGCCGCCAGGATCGCGCCCAGCGCCGAGCGCCGGACGGTTCCCATCACTCGCCGTCCATGGCGAACACTTGCAGGTCAAGCTTGATCCCGTGGTCGGCCAGCTTCTCCATGAACTTCGGGCGCAACCCGGTCGCCCGCAGCTTGCCGAGGCTCTTGCCTTCCTCGCTCCAGCCGGCGGAGTTGTCGTACAAGAAGATGTCCTGAAGGGTGACCACGTCGCCCTCCATCCGCTCGACCTCGGTGATGTGCGTGATCCGCCGCGAGCCGTCCTTGAGCCGGGCCTGCTGGACCACGAGGTCGACGGCGCTGGCTATCTGCTCTCGGATCGCCTTCATCGGCAGGTCCATGCCCGCCATCAGCACCATGGTCTCGAGCCGGGACAGCGCGTCGCGCGGGGTGTTGGCGTGCAGGGTGCAGATGGAGCCGTCGTGGCCGGTGTTCATCGCCTGCAGCATGTCCAGCGCGGAGGCGTCACGGACCTCGCCGACGACGATCCGGTCGGGGCGCATCCGCAGGCAGTTGCGCACCAGGTCGCGGATGGTGACCGCGCCCTTGCCCTCGATGTTGGCCGGACGGGACTCCAGCCGCAGCACGTGCTCCTGGTGCAGCTGCAGCTCGGCGGCGTCTTCCACGGTCACGATGCGCTCGTCGGCGGGAATGAAGCCGGACAGCACGTTCAGGGTGGTCGTCTTGCCGGCTCCGGTGCCGCCGGACACGACGATGTTCAGGCGACCGGCTACACACGCGCGCAGGAAGTCGGCCATCCGCGGGGTGAACGAGCCGAACCTGATCAGGTCGTCAACGGTCAGGGGGTCGGCGGAGAACTTTCGGATCGTGAGCAACGAGCCGTCGAGAGCCAGCGGCGGGATCACCGCGTTGACCCGGCTGCCGTCCGGGAGCCGCGCGTCCACCATCGGGCTGGACTCGTCCACCCGCCGGCCGATCCGCGCGACGATCTTATCGATCGTGCGGCGCAGGTGTGCCTCATCAGCGAACTGGCCGTCGACCCGAGTGAGCTTGCCGTTGCGCTCGATCCAGATGTCGAACGGCCCGTTCACCATCACTTCGGTGAGGCTCGGGTCGCGCAGGAATGGCTCGATCGGGCCGTATCCGAGGATGTCGTCGGCGATCTCCTGCGTCAGCCGGTTGCGGTCCATCATGGTCAGTGGCGTGTCGTTGGCGGCGACCGCGTCCTGCAGGGCCTCTCGCACCATCTTCTCGAGCTCGCTCTGTGCGAGGTTCGCGTCGTACAGCTTGGGGCCGAGGGCCATCAGCAGGCTCTTGTGCACGACCAGCTTCAGCTCCGACAGCGGGTCGACCACGGCCACCTTGGGTGTGTCGGACGTCGTCGCCGGCCGGTCCTGCATGGTGGCTCCTGGGGCGGAGCCGGCGGCGCCGCCGCGCTCCCGCTCAGCTGAGGCGAGGCGGTCCGCGAGACTCATGCGCGGGCCTCCCTGCGCCCAAACAGGCCTGACTTGCGCCGGCTGTGCCCGGCCGGCGCGCCCTTGGCCGGTGCTCCGTGGGGACCGGGCTCGGCTGTCACCGGCACCACCGACGCGGTTGTTCCGGCGACGACCTCCTTGGCGAGGTGCGCGATGCCCTGACTGACGGCATGTCGGCGGTCGGCCAGATAGATCAGCTCGCCGCGGTTGATCGTGGCCGGAACATCTCGTGACGACGGCACCGAGGTCGTGATCGTCATGTTCAGTGAGGCGGCCACCTCGGCAGGCGAGATGCCCACCCTGGAGTCGGCCCGGTTGAGCACGACCAGCAGCCTGTCCTTGCCGATGTTCAGCAGGCTGATCGTCTCGCAGGCGATCTTGAGGTTCTTCAGCGCCGGGATGTCAGGGGTGGCGACCAGCACGATCAGGTCGGACTCGTCGAAGGCCTGCAGCACCTGGTCGTCGAAGGCCGGGGGTGTGTCGATGACGACATAGGCGAACCGGTCGCGCAGCAGGCCGAGGATGCTGCGCACCAGCTGTGGCGTGATGGAGTCCTTGGCGTCGGGCTGCACCGGTGCGGCGAGCGCGAACACCCCGTCGCGGTACGGGGTAAGCAGCGACTCCAGGGCCTGGATGTCCAGGTGCGCCTGCATCGGGACGGTGTCGGCGATGGTTCGGGTGGGGAAGATCTGCAGCGCGATGGCCACGTCGCCGAACGACAGGTCGAGGTCGACCAGGCAGACCTGGTTCTTGTCGCCGTCTGCGAGTGCGACGGCGAGGTTGGTCGAGATGGTGGTCTTGCCGACCCCGCCCTTGGCGGAGAAGACGGTGACGACCTTGCCCTTCGGCTCGCTCGCCCTGTCGCCGGGAGCGGCCTTGAGCATCGCCTCGTGCAGGGTGCGGGAGCGTTGCACCGCGGGTGCGATGGCAGACAGATCGGTCTGCGGTATGACTTCGCGCATCCCGGCACGCAGTGCCTCGGCCAGGACGGTGGTGTCCACCACGTCGCGGACGAGGATGACGCCAAGCGACGGGCGGGTGACCCGCAGGGTGCTCGCAAGCGACACCGCGGCGGCGAGCGGCACGCTGGGGCCGAGGATGACGACGAACTCCTGCGGGCGGTTGGCGAGGTGGAGCTTGACCTGTTCGATCGAGTCCACGTACTCGGCGGCGCCGGCGGCGTCGGAGAAACGGTGCGCGATCGCTGCGTCGCGCTCCACGATGGTGGTCATGTCAGTTCCCTCCGAACAGCGCGGTATAGGGGGTTCCCGCCGACAGCGCGACGGTGGACGCCTCGGTGCGCAACCCGAGCGACAAGCAGCTGGTCTGGGCGGCGAGGATGAGCTTCTCGGAGTCCCTCTGGTCTAGTCCGACGGTGAGCAGCGTCGTCGACACCTGCTCGGCGGCTGGGTCCACAGGTGCGTCCGCGGGCGCGGGCTCCGGTGCGTTGATCCCGGTCGCACCGATGCCGACGACCGGTGCCTTCGGCAGCAGCAGCCGGGTGGATGGCTGGCCCCCGACGGCACCGTCCGGGCAGCCGGCTTGAGTGCTGCTGTCCACCCCTACGGTGGTGAAGATCGCCACGTCCGAGCCGGGGGCGACGAAGCCGGCCACCCGCTGCGGGTCGCTCAGCTCCACACTGACGGCGATCGCCTTGGCCGGGATGGTGATTGCGGTCGTGGACCCGGTCTCGCCGAACTTCGACCCGATGACCTGCTCCCCGGTGTAGAGCGGCGCGAGCGCCACCTGGTCGGTGATCTCGTCGGTCGAGGTCTCCGCCCCGCTGAGCAGCGCGTCCTGCGGCACCTTGCTCAGCTCGAACTTGCCTGCCTCCGAGGCCTCCTTCACGGACTCGCCGGCCTTGATGTTGGCGGTCACGGTGAGCACCTCGACCGGAACGGCGGCGATCTCCGCCTTGTCCTCGAGCCCTCGTACGTAGAGGAAGATGAGGCTTGCGCCCAGTGCCGCGATCACGAATGCGGCAATCAAGGTGATTGTTTTGCGTCCCATGTCAGGTCCTTGCGAGTGGAAGGGCGACCAGTGCGACGACGAACTCGCCGTGAACCGACGTTATGGCCCAGTGGGACGGGCGGGCACGAATCGGGCCAAGGTAGGCCCCGTCGTCGGAGCGACCTGTCCTCCGGTCGGGTTGGGGTGTCCTCCGAACGGACGAGTGACAGCGCTGCTGACCGCCGCGTCAGCCGCCCGCCGGCTCGTACAGCGACTCGATCTCGGCGCGGTGGTCGCGCACGACCAGTGCCCGTTTGAGCCTCAGGCTCGGCGTGAGATGGCCGGCCTCCTCGGTCCAATCGGCAGTCAGCACCCGGAACCGGCGCACTGCCTCTGCGGGCGAAACGCCCGCATTGGCTGCGTCGACCGCGCTTTGGATCTCGTCGCGCAGGTCGGGGTCGTCGGCGAGCTCGGCGATGTCGTGTCCGCGGTCGTTGGCCTGCGCCCAGACGGTGGCGGCATCGGAGTCCAGGGTCACGAGCGCGGCGACGTACGGACGGCCGTCGCCGACGACCAGGCAATGGCTGATGAGCGGATGGGCGCGGATGCGGTCCTCGAGCATTGAGGGGGCGACGTTCTTGCCGCCCGCGGTCACGAGGATCTCGGTGCGGCGTCCGGTGACCCGGACGAAGCCCTCGCCGTCCACCTCGCCCAGGTCGCCGGTGTGCAACCAGCCCCCCGCCAACACCTCGGCGGTGTGCGTGCGGCTCTGATCGTCGTCGCCCCAGTAGCCGTCGAACACCTGACCACCCCGGAACAGCAGCTCACCGTCGTCGCCGACCCGCACCGTCACCCCGGGAAGCGGGCGGCCGACGGTGCCCACCTCGTGCTCGTCGGGCCGGTTCGCGGTCACGGTCGACGTCGTCTCGGTCAGGCCATAGCCCTCCAACACGGTCACGCCGACGCCGCGAAAGAAGTGGCCCAGCCGGTCGTCGAGAGGCCCCCCGTTGCACAATGCGTAGCGCACTCGCCCACCGAGGACTCCGCGTAGCCCGCGGTAGACCAGCCGCTCGTACACCGCTCGGCGTGCGCGCAGCACCCGGCCCGGACCGCCGGTGCCAGTGGCCCGGGCGCGGCTCCAGACGACGGCGCTCGACGCCGCCGACGAGAACACTCGGGTCCGGAC
Organism: Actinomycetota bacterium; assembly: GCA_030855835.1. GTDB lineage: Bacteria > Actinomycetota > Actinomycetes > Propionibacteriales > Nocardioidaceae > JACCVL01. The sequence continues at coordinate 6,602 of JALYQN010000382.1, forward strand.
GGCGCTGGAGGACTGCTGGCTGGCGGAGGTGTAGACCCGTTCGAGCAGGCGGGGAACGGCCACCAGGAACGTGGGACGGAAGCCGCCGAGCAGGCTGACAAGCTCGGCGGTGTCAGCGGTCTCGCGTGTGTGCCCCAGCGACACTCCCGAGCGCACACAGCCCACCTGGACGGTGCGGGCGAACACATGGGCCAGCGGGAGGAAGAGCACTGTGGAGGCGCCGGGGGCGCCGAACACGTCGTCCAGCGCCTCAGTGAGGCTCGAGACGGCGACCATGATGTTGGCGTGGGTGAGCCGGCAGCCCCTGGGCCGCCCGGTGGTGCCCGAGGTGTAGATCAGCGTCGCCAGGTCGTTGGGGGACACCGCGGCGCGGCGCTTCTCCAGCTCGTCGTCGGGGACGTCGAGGCCCAACCGGGCAAGAGCCGGGACAGCACCCGCCCCAGGGCCGTCGTCCAACGTCCAGACGTGCCGCAACCCCGCCAGCCGGCCGCGTACGGATTCG
>JALYQN010000409.1 GCA_030855835.1 Actinomycetota bacterium
GTCCTGGCCAGTCTCGGCTGCGGCAATCCGACCGCCGTGGCGCACCTGCGCGAGGGCGACACGGTGCTGGACCTTGGCTCTGGCGGCGGCATCGACGTGCTGCTATCCGCCCGCAGGGTCGGCGTCACCGGCTTCGCGTACGGGCTGGACATGACCGATGAGATGCTCGAGCTGGCCCGGTCCAACGCAGCCAAAGCAGGGGTGGGCAACGTCGCGTTCCTGAAAGGCCAGATCGAGGCCGTCCCACTGCCGGACGCGTCGATCGACGTGGTGATCTCCAACTGTGTCATCAACCTGTCCACCGACAAGTCGGCAGTCTTAGCGGAGATGCACCGGGTGCTCCGCCCGGGCGGGCGGGTCGGGATCTCCGACGTGGTCGCCGAGGACCAGCTCACACCGGCCGACCGGGCCGAACGCGGCAGCTACGTCGGCTGCATCGCCGGCGCCCTGTCCCGCCGCGAGTATCTCGACGGGCTTGCCGCGGCGGGGTTCGTCGACGCCTCGGTGGAGTTCACCCACCTGGCCACGCCCGGCATGCACGGTGCGATCGTCCGAGCCGCCAAACCGCTGGCAACTGGCTGAGTCTCTATCACCCCCTGTCCTGGTAAGCGTCGGGTATCCCGTCTTCGTCCGCATCTACGCTGTCAGCCTCTTCGATCCGCCGATAGACCCCGTTGCGTAGCCCGAGGACGACGGCTGCCACGCCGGCTGCGACGACCGATCCGGTGAGGACCCCAACCTTGACCTGGTCCTCGCTCGGGCTGCCGGGATCGAAGGCCAGGTCACCGATCAACAACGACACCGTGAAGCCCACTCCAGCCAACAGCGACACACCAAGAACGTCGACCCACCGAAGGTCGGCATCGAGGTCGGCGCGGGTGAACCTTGACAGCAGGTAGGCGGTGCCAAAGATGCCGAACGCCTTGCCGAGGACGAGGCCGGCGACGATCCCGATGGCGACCGGCTCGGTGAGCGCCCGCACGAGCCCGTCCAGCCCGCCGACGGTGACTCCGGCTGCGAAGAAGGCGAAGACCGGCACCGCGATCCCCGCCGATATCGGGCGGAAGCGGTGTTCGAAGTGTTCCGCCAGACCGGGGCCGGCATCGGGTCCACCGGCGGATCGGCTACGCACCACCGGGACCGCAAACCCCAACACGACCCCGGCGACGGTGGCGTGCACCCCGGACTCGTGCACCAGCACCCAAACGCTGACTGCGAGCGGGAGAAGCAGCCACCAGGAGCGCATCCGGCGCTGGACCGCCACCGTGAACGCCGTCAGCGGTGCAAGTGCCGCGATCAGCGGGACCAGGTCCAGGTCGCTGGTATAGAAGACCGCGATGATGGTGATGGCGAACAGGTCGTCCACCACGGCCAGAGTGAGCAGGAACGTGCGCAGCGCAGTCGGCAGGTGCGAACCGATGACCGCCAGCACAGCCAGGGCGAATGCGATGTCGGTGACGGTGGGAATGGCCCAGCCACGTAGCGCCTCACCGCCGGCGCCGAGATTGATCACCACGTAGACAATGGCCGGCACGATCATGCCACCGATCGCGGCCACGATGGGAAGCGCAGCCCGGGCGGGATCTCGGAGGTCCCCGGCCACGAACTCCCGCTTCAGCTCCAATCCGACCACGAAGAAGAAGATGGCCAACAAGCCATCCGCAGCCCACGCACCCAACGTCAGGTCCAGGTGCACCACCGCCGGACCCACCACTAGGTCGGTGAGCATCGTGTACGAGTCCGAGAAGGGCGAGTTTGCCCACACCAGCGCCACCACTGTCGCAGCGAGTAGGAGAGCACCACCCACAGTCTCCTTGCGCAAGATCACCGCGATCCGCGAGGCCTCCGACCGGGAGCCGCGGCCCAGCAGAGTGCGAGCCGGCGCCGGCAGGCTCATGCGCCGGTCACGACCCCACGGCCAGGGCAATAATGTGGCCGAGGCCTTGGGTACGAAACGGCGCGGCTGGCTGTGGACCGGTCGGGTGCTCTCGGCTGCGTGAACGCTCTGGTGAGCCTGACCGCTGGGCTGGGCGCCGCCTGCTGTAGGCCACGCTCACGCTCAGCGTCCCCCGCGAGAACACCGAGGCACCGGCCAGGCCGGCTGCGGCGGCCGATCCACGATCTCTGCGTACAGTTGGCGGTGCTGTCAGTAGTCGCTCTCGGCGACCAGCACCGTCAACCGCGACGCTGAACGCTGAAGCCCTCATCGCCCTCCTCCCCTTCGTCAACCGGCCCGAGTCAGCACCCCGGCAACCACCACCCCGGCGCTGCACGGCTGCCAGCGCGGCAAGTGCGTGCCCACCAGGTAGACGATCGCCAGCCACCGGGCGCCGGCGCCGACCAGATGCTCGGATCCACGGGCGTAGGTCGAGAAGGTGGTGCAGCCGCCATCACTGGGACCGAGAAAGGCAGGACCGGGGCCTCAGCGTCCTGCCACCCATCAGGATTGTATCCAACGTCCTCATCCATCCATGCACTTCTGGGTCGACGGTTGATGATCCCGGTTGCCGATCCAGCGGGACGCGTACCCCACCATGGTGACGTCACCGATG
>JALYQN010000463.1 GCA_030855835.1 Actinomycetota bacterium
TCTGGACACTGAGCAACATCGCTGAGATGGCGCGACTGCGTGGCGCCGCGACCGTCATCGTAGGAATACAGCCGCACGTTGCCTTCGCGATGGTGAAACTTGGCATGGGCCCCGGATCGCTGCCGACTGCACTTGACCTCGAGGAGGGGCTCGCCTACCTCAACACATGCGTCGGTCTGAGCGCTACCTACGGCGAAACGCACATCCAAGCCGGGACATGACAGAACTAGGTGCCTTGACGCGTGACTACAGGGTGGCCTTCCTGAGCTACCTACCACGTCGCGAAGAAGCCGCACTGCACCGCGGCTACGAACTCGGCCGGTCTGCTGTGGTCGATGGACTGAGCATGCTGGACCTGATCCGAGTGCATCACGACATCCTTCTCGAGGTCCTGAATGGCACCCATCGAACCTCCGAGGACGTCGCGCTGGTGGCCACGGCGGCGTCCGAGTTCCTGGTGGAGGTCTTGGCAACCTACGACATGACCCAGCGGGCTCTGCGCGATCCCCCTGCCGACAGCGCGATGCTGGGATGACACGCCGATTGGGTTCCCCGCGGAATTGCGAACTCGGCCGGGCACCACCCGGCCGAGCCGCTCGAGTCGGAGACCTCCGGCACTACCTGGCCTTGTTGCTGATCGCCAGCGGTGCGGACGTAGAGGGTGGAGCAGGCGCGCTCCGGCAGGTCAGCGCCAACGACGCTCGACACCTAGGGTCACCTGTGGCCCGACCGCGACGACAGCACGCGGGCTGCAATCGCGGAGCCTCACCGCTCGTGCGGCTCAGTGCTGGCAAGACACCTGCCTGCCCCGGTGACATTGTGCAGTAACCGCAGGTCAGACGTGGTGCACAATGACACGGAAAGCTATATGTCGTAGTACAGCTCGAACTCGTGCGGGTGAGGACGCAGCCGCATCGGGTCGATCTCCTGGGTGCGCTTGAAGTCGATCCAGGTCTCGATGAGGTCGGACGTGAACACGTCACCGGCGAGCAGGAACTCGTGGTCGGCTTCCAGCGCATCCATGACTGCCGGCAGTGACGCGGGCACGGTGGACACATCGGCCAGCTCGTCCGGCGGCAGCTCGTACAGGTCCTTGTCGATCGGCACCGGCGGCTCGATCTTGTTTCGGACACCGTCCAACCCTGCCAGCAGCATCGCCGAGAACGCGAGGTAGGGGTTGCTGCTCGGGTCGGGGCAGCGAAACTCGATCCGCTTCGCCTTCGGGTTGGCGCCGGTGATCGGGATGCGGATGCAGGCCGACCGGTTGCGCTGGCTGTAGACCAGGTTGACCGGCGCCTCGAAGCCTGGCACCAGCCGGTGGTAGGAGTTCACGGTCGGGTTGGTGAAGGCGAGCAGACTCGGCGCGTGCGCGAGGATCCCGCCGATGTAGTGCCGGGCGACGTCGCTCAGCCCGGCGTACCCGGCCTCGTCGTAGAACAGCGGCTCCCCGTCGTTCCAGATCGACTGGTGGCAGTGCATGCCGGAGCCGTTGTCGCCGAAGATCGGCTTGGGCATGAACGTCGCCGTCTTGCCGGCGGCCCAGGCCACGTTCTTGATGATGTACTTGAACTTCATCGTGTTGTCCGCGCAGGCCAGCAGGGTGTCGAAGCGGAAGTTGATCTCGGCCTGGCCGGCCGTGCCGACCTCGTGGTGGGCGCGCTCGACCAGCAGCCCGCTGGCCTCCAGCTGCGTCACCATCTGGTTGCGCAGGTCGGCGTAGTGGTCGGTCGGCGGCACCGGGAAGTAGCCGCCCTTGTAGCGGACCTTGTAGCCACGGTTGCCTGCCTCCTCCTCGACGCCGGTGTTCCACGCGCCCGCGACCGAGTCGATGTGGTAGTACCCGGCCTCCGCCTTGGTCTCGAACCGCACGCTGTCGAAGACGTAGAACTCCGCCTCCGGGGCGAAGAACGCGGTGTCGCCTATCCCGCTGCTCTTCAGGTACGCCTCCGCCTTGCGGGCGATGTTGCGCGGGTCCCGGGAGTACGCCTCGCCGGTCAGCGGATCGTGGATGAAGAAGTTGAGGCACAGCGTCTTGGCTTCCCGGAACGGGTCGAGGTAGGCGCTTGAGGCGTCGGGGAACAGGGCCATGTCCGACTCGTGGATGGCCTGGAAGCCGCGGATCGAGGATCCGTCGAACATCAGCCCGTCATCGAAGACCTCTTGGCCGAACGACGAGACCGGCACGGTGAAGTGCTGCATCACGCCCGGCAGGTCGCAGAAACGTATGTCGATGAACTCGACACCCTCCCTGCCGATGTACTGCAGCATCGCGTCGGAGCTGTCGAACATGCATCCTCCTCGGTCGCGCGTCGGCGACCTCGTCTCGGTACGGCCCCGCAGATCGGCCCACCGTAGGTGCGCACGGTTACTCCACTGTCTCCCAGGCGTTTCACCGACGTTACGGGGCGGTCGCACCCACCGCTAGCCTCGGCTGCCGTGGAGGGTGCCGCTGAGCAGGCCGGTCTCGGGGCGCGCCTGCTGGGCCTGGTCGTCGACTGGGTGGCCTGCTTGCTGATCGTGAGCCTGTTCGTGGGATCCGACGTCTGGACCGGTGGCGGCTGGGTCGCGGTCGCACCCCTGCTCGTGCTGTTCGGTGAGCACACGGTGCTCGTCGGCTTGCTGGGCACGACGATCGGCCACCGGGTCGTACGGGTTCGGGTGGTCGACGTCACCGGCGCCGGCCGCCCGGGCAACCCCGTGGGCCTGCCACGCGCGGCGCTGCGCGCTGTGCTGCTGTGCCTCGCGATCCCGCCGCTGATCATGGACGCCGACGGCCGCGGCCTGCACGACCGAGCCGCCCGTACCGCCGTCGTCCGCGCCTGAGCGCGCCGACCACCCGCAAGCAGCGACGCTTGCGCATTTGTGCACCGGCGTGTCACAGCAGATTCGTCACTCTCAGCGGATGGTGGTCGCCGGATCAGCGGGGGATGGGGGAAGGGGCGACCCAGCCGAAGCGCTCCCCGTCTTCCCAGGCGGTGCGCTGGTTGCCGTACGTGGGGATGCCGCCGGCCCGCTTCAGCATGGCGGCCACGTGCATGAGGTTCCAGGTCATGACGGTCGCGTTGTGGTTGGTGAAGTCGTTGTCCGGGCCGCCGGAGCCCGCGTCGAGGTATGACAGTCCCGGGCCCGCCTCGCCGATCCACCCGGCATCGGCCTGTGGGGGGATGGTGTAGCCGACGTGCTGCAGGCTGTAGAGGATGTTGCTGGCGCAGTGCTTGATGCCGTCCTCGTTGCCCGTGATCAGTGCCCCTCCCACCTTGCCGTAGAACCGGGACTGGTCAGTGGCGTTGAGCAGGTGCGACTGCGCGTACAGCCGTTCGATGATCAGCTTGGTGACGCTGGAGTTGTCGCCGAGCCAGATCGGACCGGCAAGTACGAGGATGTCGGCGCCCTCGACCCGCGGCCACAGCTGCGGCCACTCGTCGACTCGCCAGCCGTGCTCGGTCATGTCCGGCTGGACGCCGGTGGCGATGTCGTGGTCGACGGCCCGAAATCCGTCGACTTGCACCCCGTTAGCCGTCATCACCGCCGCGCACGCGTCGATGAGGCCCTGGGTGTGCGACCCCTCCGGTGACCGCTTCAGCGTGCAGTTCACGAACAGGGCGCGCAGCCCGCTGAAGTCGGTACGCGCGTTGTCGCCGTCGTTGCTCACCGGGCCATCATGTCGGGCGGGCCCCGGGCCGACCGCACCGACTTGCCTGGCCGATCGGCTGATACACCGGCCGCTGCCTTCCCCGGGCTGGGTCGCCGCCCAACACTCGGGGTCGGACCACTCTGGCGGAGGCGACATGCAGGTCAGGCAAGGCGCGAGGTCGTACGCGCTGCCGGCGACTCTGTCCCCGGCCGCAGACGTACGTGACGAGCGAGGCGTGACGGCGGTGGAGTTCGCGATCATCGTGCCGCTGCTGATGATGGTGCTGTTCGGCATCATGGGTTTCGGCTTCGCCATGGCGCAGTCCGCCTCCCTTGCCAGCGGCGCGCGCGAAGGTGCGCGGCTTGGCGGCGTCAGCGGTGTGATTGCCGGGTCTGGTGACCACGACTGCGGCGATGTGGTTGCG
>JALYQN010000493.1 GCA_030855835.1 Actinomycetota bacterium
GCTGGAAGCTCGACGTGCTGACCCGCTCAGATGTAGACATTGCGCAGCGCGTCCTCGTCCAAGTACCCAGTGGCGACTGAGCAGCTGCTGCTACCGCCACGTCGGCCGTCCACCTTGGCCGCCGGTCCGATTCATGTCGCGGCCTACCGTGTCGGCCGGTGAGGGATCCGCTGCCGGGGCGTGACGCTAGAGGTGGGGTGGTGGTGCCGGGCTTGGGCGCGCTGCCGGTGGCCGCCGCAACCGTGGGGGTCGGCCCATCTGAGGAGGTGCGCCATGGCAGCGGATCAGTGAAGGGGGACGCGTCAGTCCTGGTGTCGGGAGAAGGCCAGCAAGTTCCCCTCGAGGTCCAGCGTTGCGAACTCGCGGGTGCCCCAGGCGGTGTCCACGGCGCTACCCCGATCCCGAGGGTGCAGCACGGCCGCGGCCGCCATCTCGGCGTAGAGCTCATCGACATGGTCGACCTCGATGCGGCAGCTGGCCGTTCCAGCGATGAAGCTCTCTGCGCCGCTGCACACCGGCTGTCGAGCCAGGTCGGCCGATCCTTCCAGCCCTGATCGCTCGCCGCCCACAGCTGCAGCTCAGCCTCGTCACGTGCAAGCTTGGCGAATCCATCGTCCTGAAACTGCACGCTGAAACCAAGCCGCTGCCGGTAGAACGCGGCCGCTTGCTCGATGTTCTGCACGGGCAGAGCCGGGACCGTCCTCGAGAGCCTCACACAGCACAGTCTGCTCTCAGCTCAGCGACCACCCGTTTACGGATCCTGATTCCGGCCAGCCAGTCAGGGTCGTGATCCGCGGACTATCGGGCCGCGCCTAGTTCTCGCCTAGTTCTCGCCTAGTCCACGCCTAGTCCTCGCCTAGTCTCTGCCTGCTCGTCGCACGGCAGACTGGCCGGATGAGCAGAACCAGAGGGGCGACTCGATGAAGACGACGGCTCACGAGCGAGACACGGTCCTGGCCTACCTGGCGGCTCAGCTCGGCGACGACCCCGTGCTGCACCTGGAGAAGGTCGCCGTTGAGCGCGTTGGCGCCGTCGTCCACGACGACTGGGACGCCCACTGTCGCGACAGCCGGTGGTGGGCCGTGAGCAACCCGCTGAACCTGTACTCCCAGGAGGATTTCAAGAGGCCGTCCGCCGTACGCGTCCGCGTGCGGCACGCGTTGCCTGGGTCGAGGGCACGGGCGACCCGCAAGTGGTTCTGTCCGAGCGGCCAGCACCAGACCGTCGTCCCGAGGCAGCGGGTCGTGTCGCCCGGAGTTGTCCGTACCGCCAGGAAGAGGCTGGCCTGCCTCCCGGAAGGATGGTTGCAGTGACCACGAGCATCGACCCCCGCGCGTACACCGTCCGCGCGGTGCGATGGCAGCACGGCTAGGAACTCCACGTTGCCGGGCCCGACGGCGACGAGGGGGTCACCCAGACCGCGGCTTGACGTTCGAGGGCGGCTGGCAGATGTCTACGCCAGCGCGTCCTCGCCCTGCCGGTGCTGGAGCCGGCCCGGGCGGTGCTCGAGTTTCGTCGTGCCGAGGCCGAACGCTCATGGAACCTCCGCTGATCCTCTACCTCGGGTCCCAAGTACCCAGATCAGGCGACGAACGTCGTGACGCCTTGCCGGCGACGACGAACGGTGATGTCAGGCGGCGGGGTCGGGGGCGGCAGGCGCCTGGCCCGGCGCGCTGACGAAGCGGGTGCCGATCGTAATCAGCAGGTGCAAGATGCCGAGCACGATGAAGAGCGCCGTAGGCGCCGTGGACTCGGAGAAGCCGAAGACGAACGGCGAGGCGATCAGCAGCACGGCGAGGACGAAATCGAGCACCAGATGGGCACTGACCGGAACCTGCGGGATCAGGCCCGTCGGCATGTCGGTTACCGCGGCGAGCGCGAGCACGGCGACGCCGAAGATGAGCGACAACGCGGTGCCGGCGATCGAGTCGAACTCGATCACGAGGGGGGCCACGATTAGCAGCACGCCCGCGACGTACTCGATCACGCCGTGGACGAGGGCTGGGATGGGTCCGCGCTTCAGCATTACGGCAGACGCTACCTCGGCGGCGCCTGACCGGCGTCCGGCACGCGGGTGCGGGCGATCTGTCTGACGACCCATCGCGGATACCGTTCCGCTTGCGAACACGACTAAGGGCTCGTTGACTGCAGGCCAAACATCTCCGGACACCGTCCGCCGATGGGGTAACAGGCTGCTCACCCTGGCCGCTCGCATCTAGGTTTGTGCTATGCCGCTGGAGAAGTACCAGAGCAACGCAAACTTCCGAGCGATCGAGGCGGGTGGGCTCGCTCCGGACGACTGTGTTCTGACCGACGGCGCCGCGGAAGTCCGGATCCGGCACGTGCCGTCCGGATCACTCTTCATCCTCGGGGGGACCGCCCTGCGCTTCACCGGGAGTTACACAGTTGGGGCCAGCGCGGTGGTCTGGCCATACGACGCGTACGTCTGGACGAAGGTGCCGGAGCTGGTCCAGTACCTGCTTGCGTCTGAGCGCAGATGGT
>JALYQN010000494.1 GCA_030855835.1 Actinomycetota bacterium
CCCTCTCGATGGCCACCATCGCCGCGCTCATCGACGGACCGGGCCTGGGTGAGCCGGTCGTGCAGGCGCTGCAGTCGCTTGACGTCGGGGACGCGTCGGTGAGCGGCCTGTGCATAGTGATCATGGCGATCATGCTCGACCGGGCCACCACCACCGCCAGCGATCGGGCGTCGGTGGCGGCTAGGACTCGAGAGAACCCGCGCGTGCGCCGCGCGGTGCTGGCGGTCCTCGGGGTGCTGGCGCTGGTCGCTGTGTGGTTGTCACGCACCTACACCCGCTTCGCGGAGTTCCCGGAGAGCCCCGACCTCGGTCAGCCGCTGGCTGACGCGGTGAACAGCTTCAGCGGGTGGGTCATCGACACGTTTGGTGGCCTCACCGCGCGGTTCACCGACCTGATCAGCAATGGCCTGCTCAACCCGTTCGAGTCGCTGCTCGCCGAGTCGCCGTGGTGGCTGATGGCTGCCGTGCTCGTGGCCATCGCGTACCTGCTGGCGGGACCGCGCGTGCTGACGCCGACCGTCATCTGCCTGGCCATCATCCTCGGCAGCGGACTGTGGAACGACGCGATGAAGACCCTCGCCATGACGCTGGTCGGGACCTTGCTCGTGATGGTTCTCGGCGTGGTCGTGGGGGTATGGATGGCGCGCAGCCGCACGGCGGACGCCGCGATCCGGCCGCTGCTGGACGCGCTGCAGACCCTGCCGCCGTTCGTCTACCTCATCCCGGCGATCGCCCTGTTCGGACCCACCAGGTTCATGGCCATCATGGCCGCGGTCCTGTACGCAGCACCGGTCGCGATCAAGATCGTGACGGACGGGGTGCGTGCGGTCTCCCCCACGACGGTCGAGGCCGCCCAGGCCGCCGGTTCCAGCAGCTGGCAGACCATCACCAAGGTGCAGCTGCCGATGGCCCGCAGCGCGCTGGTGCTCGCCGCCAACCAGGGGCTGTTGTTCGTCTTGTCGATGGTCGTCATCGGCGCCCTCGTCGGCGGTGGGGCGCTGGGCTTCCTGGTGATCAACGGCTTCGCCCAGGGCGAGGCCTTCGGGAAGGGCCTCGCCGCTGGAGTGGCGATCACCGCCCTCGGGGTGATGCTGGACAGGATCACCGTGCACACTGCCGCAAGGCACGGACGTGCGTAGCAGACCACGCCGCAACCGCGGCACGACAGAAGGAGACACCGTGGCAAGAGTGGGACGACCCGGGCAGGCCATTGTGGCCGTGTGCGCTGTCGCCGGGCTGGCCCTCGCGGGCTGTGGCAGCGGCGACATCGAGCAGACCGACACCTCCGCGTCCGGCGGCGAGGACTGTGGCGAGTTCAACATGGCGATCAACCCGTGGGTGGGCTATGAGGCGTCGGCATACGTCGTGGGCCAGCTCGCGGCCAACGAGCTCGGCTGCGACGTCGAGTACAAGGAGCTCAAGGAGGAGATCGCCTGGCAGGGCTTCGGCACCGGCGAGGTCGACGTCGTCATCGAGAACTGGGGCCACGAGGACCTCAAGAAGAAGTACATCGAGCAGCAGGCCACCGCGGTCGAGGTGGGGCCCAACGGGAACACCGGAATCATCGGCTGGTACGTGCCGCCGTGGCTGGCCGAGGAGTACCCCGAGGTGCTCGACTGGCAGAACCTCAACGACTACGCGGACGAGTTCGAGACGTCGGAATCCAACGGCAAGGGCCAGCTGCTCGACGGCGACCCGACGTTCGTCACCAACGACGAAGCTCTGGTCGAGAACCTCGACCTCGACTTCGAGGTGGTGTACGCCGGCAGCGAGGCGGCGCTGATCCAGACGTTCCGGCAGGCCGAGGAGAACCAGGACTGGGTCATCGGCTACTTCTATGAGCCGCAGTGGTTCCTGAACGAGGTCGACCTGCAGAAGGTGTCCTTGCCCAAGTACACGCCGGGTTGCGACTCGGACCCGGAGGAGGTCGCCTGCGACTACCCCAAGTACATCCTGGACAAGATCGCCAGCACGGAATTCATGGAGTCCGGCAGCCCGGCAGCCACCCTGGTCGAGAACTTCGAGTGGACCAACGACGACCAGAACACAGTGGCCACCTACATCGCCGTCGACGACATGGAGCCCGAGGACGCGGCCGAGAAGTGGATCGAGGAAAACCCGGACAAGGTGGCGGCCTGGATGCCCTGACGCGACACCGGGTGGGGCAGTCAGTCCGCGGCTGTGCCCCGCCGGGCAGAGTGGCCGCGCTGATCGTCACCGGCAACCCACCGCGTCATCGGCGTTCGCTCTCGTCGAGGTCCGCGACGAGCGCGGCGGGCGCGTGCATCCGCCACGCGTCGGTGACCAGCTCCGCCAACCGCCCCGCGTCCACTGCGGCCAGCCGCAGCAGCACCAGCGGCGAGCGGTCGTACGACGCGGTCGTGAAGAAGACGTGGGGCTCACCGAGGAGCAGAGCCTGCCGCTCGGCTTCGTCGCCGACATACAGCACCGCGATGTCGGTGCGGATGCGCCTCGGCCTGCCCGCGATGCGCTCGGGGTACGACCAGATGAACCCCCTGCCGTCGACTCGGAAGTCGAAGCCGTCGCTGTCGATCTCGCGCACTTGGGGCAGGGCAAGCGCCAGCCGGCGCACCTCGTCGGCGTCGGCCATCACCGCATCGTCAGGGGCAATACGAGCTCGCCCGCGCGTACGCCCGGTCAAACAAGCGGTAGGCCCGCTCCCGGGCTGCCGGCTGGCCAAGTCGAGTCTCCTCGATCAAGTCGCCGGGCTCGATCCCGAGCCCGACCAGAGATGAGCGATAGCGATGCGACCAGACCTCCACGCTTGGCTGGGTGGCCTCGGGATGGAACTGCACTCCCAGGTGCGGTCCGTGCGTGAACGCCTGTACGCCCCCGTCGGTACGGGCGACGGATTCTCCTCCAGGTGGGCAAGTCATCACATCCAGGTGCCACACCAGCCACGGGCCGGGATCCACCAGCGCGGCGTCGGTCGTGTCCAAGCGCAACCAGCCGATCTCCGGCCCGGGCGCAGCTGCACGGACGTCACCGCCAAGGACCCGGGACAGTAGCTGCGCGCCGAAGCAGATGCCGAAGACCGGCACCTCGTGGTCCACGGCTAGGCGGAGCAGAGCCGCCTCCTGCTGCAGGTAGGGCACCGAGTCGTCATACGCGGCATCGTCCGACCCGAGGGGGACGATGAACTGGTAACCCCTCGGGTCCGGTAGCTCATCGGTCGCCGCCACGATGTCGACCTCGAACCCACGCTGCTGCGCACGCTCACCGATGAACCCGGGTGGGCAGTCGTCTTGGTGCTGGATGAACAGGATCCGCTCGGCCGTCACGAGCTCAGCTCCACGGGAAGGGCGAGTTGCTGGTGGGATGCAGCGCCCCGGTTCCGTACCGGGAGAACCGGAACGGTGCCAGCAGCGGTTGGGCTTCACCGAGCAGCTCCTCGGCCACAAGCGCGCCGACTCCGAGCATCTTGTACCCGTGGTTGGAGTCCGCGATCACGTAGGTGTTGCCTCCGAACTCGTCGAACACAGGAAAACTGTCCGGGGTGAATGCGCCGATGCCACCAGAGGGCTCAGTGCGGTAGAGGTGTCGCTTCTGCTCGAAGCGCTTGTGGCAAGCAGCAAGCGCGGACGTCCACATCCGGACGAAGTCCTCACCCACGACGAACTCGGGGCTCTCGGTGCCGTAAGGGTCGACGGCCACCTGCCTCGCCGGAAGATCGACCAGCTGCGGCGCGGCGCCGCCTTGGACGCCGCCGAAGTGGAAGTCGGGCTTGTAGTAGATCCCCCACATCCGATCGGTGATCACGGCGCCGTCGATGTCGTCATGCAGCGGCGCGTCTGAGTCGACGTGCACAACGGGAGGAAACTCGCCCCGGCTGTCCATGAACTCCTGCGGGTCGACCCCGAGGGTGCCTTCCTGTAGTGCCCAGTAGGTCCACATCGGTTCGGTGCGCGTGGTGCCGTCCGCCGAGGTGACGGCAATCCGCTCCGGCAGCTCCAGCATCGCCCAGAGGTCGCGGATCCACGGCCCGACAGCGACAACGAGCCGGTCACAGCGGGTCGTACCCTGGTCGGTCTCGACCGCCGAGACGGATCCTCCGTCCATCTGTAGCCCGGTGACACGGACACCGGTCGCGATCCGCACGCCAGCATCGCGTGCCTTGCCAGCCAGACCTTGCAACGATGCGACGTTGTTGGCGTAGCCGCCGCGCTTCTCGTGCAGCAGCACCGAGATCCCCGGCGCCTGCCAGTCCGGAAAGAGGTCGAGCATGTACGCCTGGCAGGCAGCCTCCCCCTCAACGAGTACAGACTCGTAACCGATCGCCTGTTGCTCCGCGTGGATCTGCACCACGTCGGCGCGCATGGCCTCCGGAGCCAGCTGCAGGTAGCCGACGCCGTGGTAGGCGAAAGCCTCAGGATCCGACTCCCACATACCGACCGAGTGCGCCATCAGCTCCCGCATAGCCGGCTGGAAGTAGTTGTTGCGGATCACCCCGCAGGCGACTCCGGAGGCACCTGCGCCGATGTCGGCCTTGTCGACCACGAGCACGTCGCTCCCGTCGCCGATGCCTTGCGCACGCAGGCGAGCGGCGAGATGCCAGGCCGTCGACAGGCCGTGGATCCCCGCTCCGATGACAACGTAGGGGCTGTGTTCTGGAAGCATGCCGGCCCTTCAGGTAATCTCCGCTAGGGCAATGTCGTATCCACTATGGGGGTGACGCTACTATGTCCCGCACCGGCAGGCCAGCGGCGCGTCAGGTGGGGGCAGTGCAGCGTGCCATTGTCGTCCTCGACGTGCTCGCCGACGCGGGAACCGAGCTCGGCACCAACGAGATCGCCCGCCGCGCCGGGATCAACATCAGCACCATCTCCCGGCTGCTCTCCACGCTGACCAGTGCCGGCTTTGTCCAGCACCTGCCGGCGAACGGGCGGTACCGGCTGGGACTTCGCATCCTGCAGTTGGCCAGTGCGGCACGGGAGACCCTGGACATCCGCACCGTCGCGCGGCCGTACTTGGAGGAGATCGCGAGCCACACGTCGGAGACCGCCACCTTGTCGATCCCAGGGGAGCACGACGTGATGACCCTTGATTTCGTGCAGAGCCCGCTGTCGGTACGCAGCGTGGCCGAGATAGGGCGAAACAGCGTGCGGCACGCGACAGCGGTGGGGAAGGTGTTCCTGGTTCACGGCGGCACCCCGGCCCCAGAGCTGGTGACGTTCACCGCTCGCACCATCGTCGACTGGGGCGCGCTGGACATAGAGATCCAGCGGGTCCGCGAGCGGGGCTGGGCGCAGGCACTCGGCGAACGTGAGGAAGGCCTCAACGCGGTGGCCGTACCCGTGCTGAGC
>JALYQN010000504.1 GCA_030855835.1 Actinomycetota bacterium
GGATCACGCCGGCGGCCTCGGGAGCCGTGGCCCCCTTGCGGATCGTCCAGGCGCGGGACTCCTTCGGGCCGGCGGTCAGGTAGGTCTGCAGGCCGAGGGTGTCGAAGCCGACCCGGGCGAGCACGTCAAGGCCGGGCTCATCCACGCCGGACTCGGCCAGCATCGCCCGCGCCTCCTCGTCGTCGCCGAGCTCCACCAGCTCTGCCTCGAACTTCGCGTCGAGGAAAATTGCCTCGGCCGGCGCCACCAGCGCCCGCATCTCGGCGCGCAGTCTATCGTCGCCGAGCTCGTCGGCGTCACAGTTGAACACGTAGAGGAACGGCTTGGCGCTCAGCAGCGACAGCTCGCGCAAGGCACCGGGGTCGAGGCCGGACCCGTGGATCGTGTCACCACGCGCCAGCACCTCGCATGCGGCCTGCGCGGCGTGGAGCAGGGCCAGCTGCGACTTGTCCTTGCGGACGTCCTTCTCCAGCCGGGGCAGCGCGTTCTCCACCGTCTGCAGGTCGGCCAGTACCAGCTCGGTACGGATCGTCTCCAGGTCGTCCGGCGGGGACACCCTGCCGTCCACGTGCGAGACGTCGTCGTCATGGAACACCCTGGTGACCTGGCAGATCGCGTCGGACTCGCGGATGTGTGCGAGGAAGCGGTTGCCGAGACCCTCGCCCTCGCTGGCCCCCTTCACGATCCCGGCGATGTCGACGAACTGCACGGTCGCCGGCACGGCGCGCGCGGACTCGAACAGGCGCGCCAGCTCAGCGAGCCGCGGATCCGGGACGCCAACGACGCCGATGTTGGGCTCGATGGTGGCGAAGGGGTAGTTGGCGGCCAGCACGTCGTTCTTGGTCAGCGCGTTGAACAGTGTCGACTTGCCCGCGTTGGGGAGTCCGACGATGCCGATGGTGAGAGCCACGAGGGCTCAGGCTACGGGCGGGCCAGCCTGCCCGTGCATCCACGGCGCAAACGACACCCCCACGACGGCTCCGTCGATCGACAGCAGCCGGGCAACGGTCTGGCCCCATGGCTCGGTGCGTGCCTGATGGACAAGGGCGTGCCCCTGCGCCTCGAGCTCGGCTGCTGTGGTGGCAACCTCCCCGCGTGACTCGACCTCGAACTCGAGACTCACCTGCGGCACTGCCCGGTCGGCTGGCCACTCGGGGCTTCCGAAGCACGCCTGCGCCGCTTCGGTCAACGGCCACACCCCGAAGTGTCTGGTGCCCGCCACCTCCTCGCTGGACCAGTAGTCGCCGCCACCGTCGTAGCGATGCAGCGGCAGACCCAGGGCATCGACGAACAGTCGACGGCTAGCAGGGGGATCAGCGGCGATCACGCTGACGCTGGCAACGAACATGATCCGCACCACTCACCTCCGAGGTCGGGGGTCGGGCGCCGGCGGCGCCGCACTGCCGGCCAGTGTCGAGGTATCCACCGACACTCGGGTGCGGCGTGCTGTCCCCGGCGTTTCGCGGACCGCACTGTCGGTGCAAGGTGTCAGGGTCATCGGCATGGACCTGACCACGCTTGTTCTCACCGCTTTCGCGCTGCTGGCCGGACTCGCCGTCGGCATGCTGATCGGCGCCCACGCCCAGCGCCGCGACCAGGCCCGCGAGCAAGCGAGTGTCGCCGATCAGGTCGGTGCAAGCCTGCAAGCGACCGCCTCGGTCGTCGCCCCGGTCAAGGACAGCCTCGACCGCTTCGACAACCGGCTGCGTGAGCTGGAGTCGTCCGGCATCGCCTGGCAGGAGCGCCTAGCCGCCCAGGTCGAGTCGGTGCGGGTCACCGGCGAGCACTTGCGCCGCGAGACCGTGGCCTTGTCCACGGCGCTGCGCCGACCGCAGGTTCGGGGTCAGTGGGGCGAGATGCACCTGCGCCGCGCGGTCGAGCTCGCCGGCATGGTGGACCGGTGCGACTTCACCACTCAACCCAGCGTGACCACCCTCGACGGCGTCCAGCGACCCGACCTGTTGGTCCAGCTCGCCGGCGGACGGCAGGTCGTCGTGGACGCCAAGGTGCCGCTGGACGCGTTCCTGAGTGCCGGTGAGGCCGCGGGCGACGGCGACGACGAAGGTCACCGCCGGCACCTGGCCCGGCACGCCGGTCAGGTACGCGCCCACGTCGACGCGCTGGCGGCCAAGGCGTACTGGCGACAGTTCGCCCCGACCCCCGAGTTCGTCGTGATGTTCGTGCCCGGTGAGGCGTTCTTGTCC
>JALYQN010000513.1 GCA_030855835.1 Actinomycetota bacterium
GTCGTCCTGCGTCGCGTCGGGCACCGGCCCCAGCCCGGCGTCCGCACGCGCGGCGGCAACCAGCTGCGCGGTACGCCGGGCGGTGCCGGACGGCGCGTCGACCTTGTCCGGGTGGTGCGCCTCCACCACCTCCACCGACTCGAAGAAGCGTGCGGCCTGCGCGGCGAACCGCATGGCGAGCACGGCGCCGACGGAGAAGTTCGGCGCCACCAGCACGCCGACGTGGTCGGCATCGTCCAGCCAGCCCCGCACCTGGTCGAGCCGCTCGTCGTCGAAGCCCGAGGTGCCGACGACCACGTGCACGCGATGGTCGATGCACCAGCGCAGGTTGACCAGCACCGCGTCTGGTCGGGTCACGTCGATGGCGACATCCGCGTGCGCAACGGGATCCAGCGGGTCTCCGGAGCCGACCCGGGCGACCAGGTCGAGATCGCTCGCCGCCTCGACCGCCGCACAGATCACCGTGCCCATCCGCCCGGCGGCGCCGAGCACCGCCACCCTCACGATGCCGCCCGGGTCAGTGCGGCGAGCTCGCCGCGCGCGATCCGCATCGCGTCCCACACCTCTGCGTAGGACGTGGTCAAGGGCGACAGCCCGACCCGCCACAGGTCGGGGTTCCGGAAGTCGCCGACCACCCCGGCGGCGACCAGCCGCTCGCACCACCCCCGCGCGTCGGGGTGCCGCAGCACCAGGTGCGCACCGCGGCCGTAGGGGTCCCGCGGCGAGGCCACTGTCACTCCTAGCGGGGCGAGCCACTCGTCGGCCAGTGCCACGACGAGATCGGTCAGCACCACCCCCTTGGCACGGATGGCGCCGATGCCTGCCTCCGCCACCAGCCGGACCCCCTCCTCGACCGCCACCAGGCCGAGCAACGACGGCGTGCCGGACAGCATCCGCTCGATCCCCGGCGCCGGGGTGAAGTCGCGCGCCATCGCGAACACGTCGGCGGCGCCCAGCCAACCGGGCACCGGCTGCTGGAGCCCGTCGTGGTGCCGGGCCGCGACGTAGATGTAGGCCGGTGAGCCCGGCCCACCGTTCAGGTACTTGTACGTGCACCCCACCGCCAGGTCGACCCCGTCTGAGTCGAGCGTCACGGGCACCGAACCGGCCGAGTGCGACAAGTCCCACACCACCACCGCGCCGATGTCGCGGACCTGCCGGGTGATGTCGGTCATGTCGGCGAGATGGGCGCTGCGGTAGTCGACGTGGCTGAGCAGCACGACCGCGACGTCACCGTCGAGCGCCGGAGCCAGCAGGTCGGCGGTGACGCCGGCATCCGACGGAGGTGACACCCAGCGCACGGTCGAGCCGCGCTGGGCGGACACCGCCTCGACCAGGTAGCGGTCGGTTGGGAAGTCCGAGTCGAGCGCCACCAGCACCTGCCGGTGTGGACGCAGCGCGGCCGCCGCGTGCAGGGCCTTGAACAGGCACACCGACGTGGAGTCGGCCACCACCACCTGACCTGCCGCCGCGCCGAGCACCGCCTCGCCGAGCAGGTTCCCGACCTCGACGGGCAGCGACAGCCACCGCTCGTCCCAGGCCCGGATCAGCCTGCTGCCCCACTCGTGCCGCACGACCTGCTCGAGCCGCTCCGCGGTCGCCTGAGGCAGCCGCCCAAGGGAGTTGCCGTCGAGGTAGGCCACCGCGTCGCCCGGCCCCGCGCCGATCACGAAATGGTCCCGGAAACCGCGCAGCGGGTCGGCCGCGTCGAGGTTCTCGGCGTCAGCCCGTGAGGGCGCGGTCACTGGCCGATCTCCGTCCGCACGGCGAGCAGCTCGGGAAAGAATGTCAGGTCCAACGCCCGGCGCAAGAAGCTCACACCGGACGAGCCGCCGGTGCCGCGCTTGTGGCCGATGACCCGTTCGACGGTCTTCACATGCCGGAACCGCCACAGCTGGAACCACCCCTCCACGTCCACCAGCTCCTCGGCGGTCTCGTAGACGTCCCACCATCGGTCGGTGTCGCCATAAACCCGCCGCAGCGCCTCGATCACGCCGTCGTGCGCAACGTACGGCTGCGCCCAGTCCCGGTCGACCCTCTCAGCAGGCACCGGCAGCCCACGACGGGCGAGCAGCCGCAAGAACTCGTCGTACAGGCTGGGCGTCTCGAGGTCGGCGCGCAGGGCCGCCTGCGCCACCGGGTCGTGCCCGAAGGCGGCGAGCATGGCCGGCGTCTTGTTGCCGAGCAGGAACTCCACCGTGCGGTACGTCGGCGACTGGAAGCCGGACGCGTCGCCGAGCACGTCCCGGAACTGCACGTACTCCACCGGGGTAAGGGTCTCCAGCACCCCCCACTGCTCGAACAGCTGCCGCTGGATGTGCTTGACCCGCGCCAGCCGCTTCAGCGCCGGCGCCAGCTCGTCGCGGGTGAGCAGCCCGATCGCGGACCGCAGCTCGTGCACCAGCAGCTTGAGCCACAGCTCGGAGACCTGGTGGGCGACGATGAACAGCATCTCGTCGTGGTGGGTGCTGAGCGGCTGCTGGGCCGCCAGCAACATGTCGAGCCGCAGATAGCCGGCGTACGTCTGGCGTCCCTCGAGGTCGGTGATGACGTCGTCCTCGAGCGGGCGGTAGCCGAGTCCGCCAAGCACCGGGTCACGGTCGTCGTCGCTCACCGGACGGGTGCCTCCCGCGCGTGCCGCTCGATCAGGTCTGCGTACCAGCGCCCGCTCGCCTTGACGGTGCGCCGCCCGGTCGGGTAGTCGACGCGCACGAGCCCGAACCGCTTGCTGGTGCCGTACGCCCACTCGAAGTTGTCCAGCAGCGACCAGACGAAGTAGCCGTGCAGCGGCAGGCCCTCGGCCACTGCGCGCACGCACGCGTCGACATGGGCAGCCAGAAAGTCGACCCGCGCGTCGTCGTGCACGGCGCCATCGCTCGCGACCTCGTCGTCATAGGCCGCACCGTTCTCGGTGACGTAGACGGGCAGGTCCCCGTAGTCACGACGGATCCGTCGGAGCACCTCGATCAGCCCGTCCGGCTCGACTGTCCAACCCATCGCGGTCACCGGACCCTTCGGTGGGCGCAGCACGGCGGTGCCGCTGCCAGGGAAGGCGTGTGTGCTCGCCACCATCGGGAAGTAGTAGTTGACGCCCAGCATGTCGATCGGCTGGGCGATGGTGGCAAGGTCTCCGGCCCGCTCGAACCCGAAGTCGGTGGTGGCGGCCAGGTCGTCGCGGACGTCCTCGGGGTAGCGGCCGCGCAGCAGCGGGTCGAGGAAGAACCGGTTCTGCATCCCGTCGATGCGCCGGGCAGCGTCCAGCGCGGCGGGAGTGGCCGACGCCGGGTGCACCGGGTGCAGGTTGAGGGTGACACCGACCTGGAGCGGTCCGGACGCAGCGGCGGCCGACGCGCGCAGCGCCTGCACCGCCAGCCCGTGCCCGAGCAGCAGATGATG
>JALYQN010000002.1 GCA_030855835.1 Actinomycetota bacterium
TCAAGACCTTCCGATCAGCACGGATCCTTACTACCGGCCACGCCTTCGTGCAGAACCTCAGACGCGGCCACTACGACATCGCCACCGACGCACGGGTCCTGCACCGGTTACCGACGACGTTCGATGAATTGGCGCTCGCCATCTGAATCCCCGCCGGAAAAGCGTTCAGCTACGCCACACGATCGCCCAATGCAACAGAGCGAGCCTGACGTCGAGCGACTGATCAGGATCTCGGCCAAGTACGGCATGACCGGCCCGCCACCGCCAGGTGGCTGAGCCGCCGGCACAGTTCGAGGAGCCTGCCAGGAAAGGCGAGCACCTCGCGCCCATCGCCTGTGCGGGACGCAATCGGACGGGCACCAGGGCAGCCCAAACGTCCCAGCTAGTGACCCGTCGAACGCGCGGGTGTCAGCAGGTCACTAACGGAGGATCCCCGCTCGTCAGTCACTCATGCTGACCGCTGCGTGAGGCGTCACGGAACCAGCCCGCGACGGCTGCGACGGCGCCGCCAGGCAGCATAAGGTCTGCGCCATCTCGGTCTCTCGGGCCGAGTCAGCTGTGGAAGGGGAGGGCGATGAGCTTCGGAGCGAACGGCTACCACCTAGGAGCCGACGACGGCGATGGCTACGAGTTCTTGAACTCACTCACGATCGTCAAGGCTGCTGGCGAGGACACTCGTGGGCAACTGGCGATTGTGGAGGCCCGCACTCCACCCGACTACGGACCCCCGCCACACGTGCATGCCGACGAAGAGGAGGTCTTCTACGTACTGGAGGGCATCGTCGAGGTCATGTGCGGGGATCAGCAGTTCACCGCTGGTCCCGGCTCCTTGGTGTTGACCCCACGAGGGACCCTGCACACCTTCCACGTGAGCGATGACGGGCCAGGAAAGCTGCTCGTCATCACCGCGCCCGCACAGTTCGAACGCTTCGTCGCTGAAGTCGGCTCACTGAGTGAAACCATGACCCTTCCCGCGCCGGAGGAGCCTGACGTCGAGCGACTCATCAAGATCTCGGGGAAGTACGGCATCACCTACCCGCCACCGCCAGGTGGCTGAGCCGCCGCCACAGTTCAGGAGCCTGCCCCGCAGGGCGAGGATCTCGCGCCCATTGCCTGTGCGGGACGCAATCGGACCGGCACCAGGCAGCCCAATCGTCACAGCTGCCTGGCGCGTCGAACGCTCGGGCGACGGCAGGTCACTTCGAGGACGACGGCAACACATTCGACGGGTGGGAGGTCCCGGGTCCGCCTCCGGGCAGCCCTCCCAACCCTAACGACTGGATCGCCGGGACCGGGGCGGATAACCCACCGACCGTCGGCGAGGTGGCCGAGGGGTCGTTCGCCCGGCACCCGGAGATGCTGCGCTTCCTGTCCTCCAACTTCGGCCCGTACCCGTTCAGTGCGTCCGGCAAGATCGTCGATGACGACGACCGGCTCGGGTTCGCACTGGAGACGCAGACCCGGCCGGTCCACTCCAAGTACTTCTTCCGCCCGCCGGAGTCCGGCGACAGCGTCGTCGTGCACCAGCTGGCGCACCAACCTCTTTGGACTATCTGCGGACTGTTGCCCCGTCAGTAGCGGGGGTGCCCCTTTCGACCATGAACCAGAGGGTCCCAACCGTGATTCCGTGACAACTGCGGTGTTCAGTAAGCTGGGTCACAGCGGTCAATACCCCGGCAGGGGGTGACAGCCGGGTGGCGCGCGAGGATCCGTTCGCCGAACCTGTCCGACCGCCTGGGAGGTGCACCCCATGTCCACCAGCACTGTCGCCATCCACTACGTGTCCGTGGACGACCAACTGTCGGTATGGGCGGTGGAGCAGGGTGGAGACGAGGGCGCCCGGGTGATGCTCGACGGGTTCGGAGGCGTCGAGTTGACGCTCGCGGAGGCCCGGGTGCTGGTCCAGCAGATGACGCACAACCTGGCGGGGTTGCACGCCGGCCTCTCCGAGACGGTGCACGTCATCGACAACGACTGGGGGACCGGCCAGCACTCGCCCGCCATCCGCCCCTCGACGCTGCCCCGTGCGCGGTGCCACGATTGAGGCAGTGCGCCCTCGGGAGCCCGCAGCGCTCTCCCCTCCGAGGGAGACCCGAGGGCGCCTCGTCACCGTTCGTTGGCGCTACGGGTCACCCAGGAAGCACGCCAGCCCGGCGTCGACCGCCTTCTCCACGCCGCCGATGAGCGGTAGCTAGCCTGAGCGCGTGGCACGGGAGCGGACACGGAGCCTGCTGCGTCTGCTACCCGCGCTGGTACGGGAAGGACGAATCCCGCGCCCGATCCGGTGGCTACTGGTGATCGGTCTGCTGCCGATCCCGGCCCGTTCGACGAGGCGGTGGGCCTCGTCGCGTTGGGGCTCATCGCGGTGTTCTACCGGCATGTGCTGCGCGAGATCAGGGAAGATCAGCGCGTAGGCGCGCCGTCACCCTGACCGAGTATCGCCACTGAGGTCGGCTCGGCGATGCTTGCCGACCGGTCAGGCATGGCAGCAGCCGACCTCCGTGCCAGTTGCAGCGATAGCCTGGTCTGGTGGTCGTCGCTTTGGCTGTCGCTCTCGGCGGGGCGGTCGAGGTTCCCCGTCCTGGGGCCTTCGGGGGCGCCACATATCGCGTCAGAAGCGGATCTGCTGGCCGTCCCGGGCCGTACCACGACAACGCAGCGCTAGTTCTCGGGACACTGAGCGGAAAGGGGC
>JALYQN010000289.1 GCA_030855835.1 Actinomycetota bacterium
CGGTGCCTCCCGCGTCGCGCGACCAGCTGCCCGGTGCGCCGGAGCCGCCGTTCCTCGCGGCGTGCCGTTGCCGGCCCGCCGACGTGACCCCCGTCTGGTTCATGCGCCAGGCCGGCCGGTCGCTGCCGGAGTACCGGGCGCTGCGCGAGGGCACCACGATGCTCGACGCCTGCACCCGGTCGGAGTTGGTGGTCGAAGCCACCTTGCAGCCGGTGCGTCGCCACGGAGTGGACGCGGCGATCCTGTTCTCCGACATCGTGGTGCCCCTGAAGGCAGTCGGCGTCGACCTCGACATCGTGCCCGGTACCGGTCCAGTCGTCGCCGAGCCGGTTCGGTCGAGGCGCGAGGTCGAACGGCTACGACCGCTGGACGCAGGCGATGTCTGGTTCGTCGCGGAGGCCTGCCGCGGTCTGGTAGGCGAGCTGGCGACGACGCCGCTCATCGGCTTCGCCGGTGCGCCGTTCACTCTCGCGTCGTACCTGGTCGAGGGTGGCCCGTCCCGCGACCATGCCCGCACAAAGCAGCTGATGTACGGCGACCCGGAACTGTGGCACGAGCTCATGGGCCGGCTGGCCGGCATCACCGCGACGTTCCTCCGCGTGCAGGTCGAGTCCGGCGCCCGGGCTGTGCAGCTGTTCGACTCGTGGGCCGGTGCGCTGTCAGCGGGCGACTACCAGCGCTTCGTGCAGCCGCACTCGACCGCCGTGCTGGGCGCCGTCGCCGACCTCGACGTGCCCAGGATCCATTTCGGGGTGGGGACCGGGGAGCTGCTGGGCCAGATGGGACAGGCCGGGGCCGACGTAGTTGGCGTGGACTGGCGGGTGCCGCTGTCCGCGGCGACCCGCAGGGTCGGCCCTGACCGGGCGCTGCAGGGGAACCTCGACCCGGCGGTCGTGAACGCGCCATGGCCGGCGGTCGAATCCGCCGTACGGGTGGTCCTGTCCGAGGGAGCGGCCGCACCGGGGCATGTGTTCAACCTCGGCCACGGCGTGCTGCCCGACACCGACCCCGCCGCACTGACCAGCATCGTGGAGCTGGTGCACACGCTCACGTCACGGACGGGCTGACCGGGTCGGCCGGACCTGGCCCGCGGCGCCGGCGCCAGACGAGGGCCGGCGCGGCGAGCAGGGCGAGCAGCAACGCGAACGGCAGCAGCACACCTACCGTGGTGGCGGTCGTGACGACGACCACGACGAGCGCGTCCCAGCCCTCGCCCAACCCGTCGACGAAACCGTTCAGCTCGTCCTCCTCGGCCGGTGCCGGCTCGGTCGGCGCGGGGGTGCGCAGCTCGAGCTGGATGGTGGCCAGCTGGGTTTGCCCGGCCAGAACACGCTGCTGGGCGACCAGCGACTCCAGGTCGGCCTGACGGTTGGACAGCACGCTCTCCAGCCGGATCACGGTGCCGAGACTGTTGGCCCTGGTCAGCAGGGCGCGCACCCGGTCGAGCGCGGCGCGGGCGCTCTCCACCCGGCTGTCAACGTCGGCGACGGCCGCGGTGACGTCCTCGGTCTGGATCGAGCGTTCCCGCACCACACCGAGTGTCGCCAAGGCCTCGATGGTGGCGTCGAAGCGCGCGGTCGGCACCTGCAGCCCCAACTGCATGGTCTGCTGGTCGTCCTCGATCCCGCGGCGGGGGACGCCCGCGGTGGTGGACTCGCTGGCGATCACGCCGCCGAACTGGCCCATCAGGCTGCCGACCTTGGTCCGGGCGGCGGCGAGGTCCTTGGCGACCACGCTCATCGTTGCGGTGCGGATCACGTCTCGATCGGCGAACGCCTCCTCGTCGAGGACGTTCTCGCTCGGAGCTCCGCCGGCGGTCTCGGCAGCGGCGCCCTGCGGGGCGTCCGAGGCGGCAGCCTCGCTCAGCGCTGCGTCCTGACCTGTGCTCCGCCCTGCCGCGACCCTGTCTGCTTCGTCGGAGCTGCCTGCGTCGGGGCTGGTCGAGCTCATGTCCCCGCCCGAGCAGGCGCCGAGCGCTGCGACGAGGACTACGGCGAGGACTGCGACGAGCAGGACCGCTGCCGGTCGCCGTCCGGTTCGGGACCACCGCCGACTCGACCCGGGCAGGTGGCGTGCGAGTGTCTGCATGATCCTCCGACGTGGCCCGGGCCCGCACGGTTCCACTG
>JALYQN010000044.1 GCA_030855835.1 Actinomycetota bacterium
CCGCCCAGGCACGCGAACGGCTCGGACAGCTTCGCGACAGCGAGCGGGTCGTGGCCGAACGCGGTGCCGCGGAGTCGGTGGCCGAGCGCAGCCGCGACGGCGCTGCCGGACGCAGGTTCGCATTGGCAGGGTGGGTGCCCCCTGCGCGCGGCGTGGCGTACCTGTTGAGCCGGCGACCCACCCGGGTGCTGGCCGGCGGGATCGGTGCCGCGGTTCTTGTCGCTGTGCTGGGGGCGGCCGCCGTGACGCTGCTGCCCGACATCGTCGACGCCGGCCCCGGCTCAACCCAATCCCAGGCGGAGGCCGCCGGCGGCAGTCGCGGAGACGGTGACTCAAGAGTTGGAACCGGCGGCACTGAGGCGGGGGAGCGGGCCGGGACCAAGGCGGACACCGGGTCGCCGGCACCCGCCCGGCCGGTCGTCCCGGCCCCGTTCGCCAGCGCGGCGCTGTACCAGTTCAGCCGGTACCTCTTCGACCCCGACGAGTGCGCCGTGCCGCGGCCGGGTGCCTTCCCCATCGCCGAGATCGAGCCGGACGCCGAGCTGGTCAAGTGCCAGGACGCCCCGTACTCGGCGACCTTCTGGTGCAAGGCCGGCGCGGCGGGGCTGGCGGCCGAGCGGGAGGTCTACCTGAGCCGGTCCCTTGACGGCACCCGGCAACCGGTGGCCGGCGCACCGGCGGGCCGCGCCGAGCCGGTCGACGGCATCCAGGTCGCGTACAACCACGGCGCGCTGAACGATGCCCGGGTGTTGTGGGACTCGCCCCCGGCACTGTGCGGGGCCGAGCTGCAGGCCAGCAACGACGACCTCGCCGCCACGGTCGAGCACTGGCGTGCCGGGCAGCGGGCGTGATGGCGAGCACGGCGGAGGAGCTCGACGTCGGCGGCCGGATGGTGCGGGTCTCGAGCCCGGACCGGCAGGTGTTCGCCGCCACCGATGCGGGCCCTGCGGTGACCAAGCTCGACGTCGCCCGCTACTACACCGCCGTCGGCGACCAGATCCTGACCGCGACGTACGAACGTCCGACCACCCTGGAGCGGTGGCCCAAGGGTGTCTTCGAGGGGGCCAGGCTCGCCACCCGCACCGACAACAAGGGTGACGCGTTCTTCCAGAAGCGGGTGCCGCAGGGCGCGCCGGAGTGGATCGAGACCGCCACTATCACCTTTCCGTCGGGCCGGACGGCCGCCGAGATCTCGCCGACGGAGCCGGCCGTCCTGGTGTGGGCGGCGCAGATGGGCACCATCACGTTCCACCCCTGGCCGGTGCGGCGCGGCGACGTCGACCATCCAGACGAGCTGCGGCTCGACCTCGACCCGCAGCCTGGTGCCGACTTCCACGACGCCGTCGAGGTGGCCCGCGAGCTGAACGGGCTGCTCGACGAGATCGGCATGGCCGGGTTCTGCAAGACGTCCGGCGGACGCGGCATCCATGTGTACGTGCGAATCGAACCGCGATGGACGTTCACCGACATGCGCCATGGTGCCATCGCCGTGGGCCGCGAGCTGGAGCGGCGGATGCCGGGGCGGGCCACCACCGCCTGGTGGAAGGAGCAGCGGCCGCCCGGGTCGATCTTCGTGGACTACAACCAGAACGCGCGTGACCGCACCATCGCCTGCGCCTACTCACTTCGCCCGCGGCCGGGGGCGCCGGTGTCGACACCGCTGGGCTGGGACGAGGTGGACGACGCCGACCCGCGCGACTGCACCCTGCACACAGTGCCCGGGCTGCTCGCGCAGCGGGCAGACCCGCATGCCGGTATCGACCAGCGCGCATCCGGGCTCGAAGAGCTGCTGGAGTGGTACGCCCGGGACGAGCGCGCGGGGCATGGCGACATGCCCTACCCGCCGGACTACCCGAAGATGCCGGGCGAGCCGATGCGGGTGCAGCCCAGCCGCGCCCGGGGCTGACCCGCGCCTGGCTCACCGGTACCCCCGGTCTGTCGAGGTCGACGTCAGGGGGCACCGCTGGTCTCGACCGCCTTGCCGGCCGGACGTGCGGTGACCACGGCGAGGTCCTGGTAGCCGCCGCGCTGCGGGTCATAGCTGCCGGCGCAGGTGATGAGCACCAGCCGCAGCGGCCCGGAGCCCGCGAAGATGTCACCCCGGGTGCCATGAGGCGAGGTGATGCCTAGGCGAGCCGGGCACCCGCACAGCTGCACAGCATATTGCGCTGAGTATGTGATTCAGTACAGGCTGTCACCGACTCGAGCTAGGGGAGACACGGCATGAAAGCAGGTCTGGCAGTTGCGGTGCTGGCGCTGACCGCGCTGGGCACCCATACATCCGCACCGGGGGCTGCCAGTGGCACCAGCGAGCCCGGCAAGCAGACACCCGGCAACCAGACGTACTGTGCGCCCGACGGCGCCGCGCCGGCGGCCGAGGCGAGGGTTCGCCCTGGCTCGCAGCTGAATGACATCGGCGACGTCACCCGCGCCCAGCAGCGCGCCATGGAGCGCCAGCTGCGATCCGCGCTGGCCGACGTCGAACCCCGAGGTGCCGGCCCGATCACGGTGCCGGTCCGGATGCACGTCATCCTCCGAGACAACGGCACCGGCGGTGTCACCAGCGTCCAGATCGCCGCTCAGCTCGAGGCCATCAACAGGGCGTTCGCCGGCGCGACGTCGGGTCCCGCCGCCGCCTCGCCGTTCAGGTTCGAGCTGGCCTCGATCTCCCGCACCCGCAACTCCGACTGGTACGCATGGACTCTCGGTGACGACGATGCCCCGGCCAAGCGCGCCCTGCACCAGGGCGGGCCGGCAACGTTGAACGTCTATGTGGCGGGGCTTCGTCGGGGACTGCTCGGCTACGCGTACTTCCCCGTGCCGCAGCCACTGTTCCGCGACGGCTTGGTGCTGCTCAACGAGAGCCTGCCCGGTGGCAGCGCAGCGCCGTACAACCGGGGTGACACCGCCACCCATGAGATCGGTCATTGGCTCGGGCTCTACCACACGTTCGAGAACAGCTGCGCCAAGCCAGGCGACCGGGTGGCCGACACCCCCCGCCAGTTCGACGGGCGCAACGTCTACAAGTGCAACGAGGCGCTGAACACATGCCCCGCACCAGGTCGGGATCCGGTGCACAACTTCATGAGCTACGGCACCGACCTGTGCCTGAACATGTTCACCACCGGGCAGGTGAACCGGATGGTCGCAGTGTGGAAGGCCTTCCGCGCGCCCTAGCACGACCTGTTACCGACTGCGTTGGCCAGGGGACGGGTGGAGCCAGTCAGCGGTCAGAGGCCGGTGACGCCCTCGCCGCCGCCGGCTTGCTCGTCGAACGTCTCGTGCTCGAGCAGGTGCAGGGTGGGGATGCCGAGCACCCGCCGCGCGCGGGACGCCCAGTCGAGATGGAAGAACTCGCGCACCGCGTGCGGGGCGGTCAGCACGATCGCCTCGGCGGCGC
>JALYQN010000292.1 GCA_030855835.1 Actinomycetota bacterium
GGGCCGCACTGCTGGCCGACAACCGCGGGTGCTCGTCGTCGCCGGTCCGCAGCCGGGCCAGGAAGCCGGTCACCTGCTGCTCGGAGACCTGCGCGATCTCGCCAACGCCCTGCTCGGCCAGGTAACCGGCGTACCGGCCGAGGTCGCGGCGGTAGGACGAGACGCTGTTGGCGGCCAGCCCGCGCTCCACCACCAGGTGGTCGAGGAACGCGCGGACCGCGTCGTCGACGGTCACCGCCGTCAGCCGAGCACCTCGTCCAGCCGCAGGCTCTCGCGGTCGTGCGCCTCGGCCACCGGAGCATTGGTGAGCGACCCATCGAACGTGTTGAGCCCCTGCGCCAGGCTGGCGTCGTCGCGCAGGGCCTGCTTCCAGCCCTTCTCCGCCAGGGCCAGCACGTACGGCAAGGTCACATTGGTGAGCGCGTACGTCGAGGTGTGCGGCACTGCGCCCGGCATGTTCGCGACGCAGTAGAAGACCGTGTCGTGCACCGGGTAGACAGGCGCGTCGTGGGTGGTGGGCCGTGAGTCCTCGAAGCACCCGCCCTGGTCGATAGAGATGTCGACGAGCACCGCCCCCGGCTTCATCCGCGACACCAGCTCGTTGCTCACCAGGGTGGGAGCCTTGGCGCCGGGCACCAGCACCGCACCGATCACGAGGTCGGCGTCGAGGACTGCCCGTTCCACCTCGTAGGTGTTGGAGGTGACGGTCTGCATGTGCCCCTGGTAGATGCGGTCGGCCTGGCGGAGCCGCTCCACGTTGAGGTCGAGCAGCAGCACCTCAGCCTGCATGCCGAGGGCGATGGCGGCGGCGTTCATGCCTGAGACACCGGCGCCGAGGACGACGACCTTGGCGGCGTACACCCCCGACACCCCACCCATCAGCACCCCGCGGCCACCGCCTTGGCGCATCAGGTGGTGGGCGCCTGCCTGCGGCGCCAGCCGGCCGGCCACCTCGCTCATCGGCGCGAGCAACGGCAGGGAGCGGTCAGGCGTCTGCACCGTCTCGTAGGCGATCCCGGTGATCTTGGCGTCGAGGAGGGCATTGGTGCAGTCCGTGGAGGCGGCCAGGTGCAGATAGGTGAAAAGGGTCTGACCCGGCCGCATCCGGTGGTACTCCTCGGCCACCGGCTCCTTGACCTTGAGCACGAGCTCACCGGTGTCCCAGACCTCGTCAGCCGAGGCCAGCATGGTGGCGCCGGCGGCCACGAAGTCGTCGTCGGGGATCGACGAGCCCACCCCGGCCCGCGCCTCGACGTAGACGTCGTGACCGTGCCGGGTCAGCTCGTGCACCCCCGCGGGGGTGATCGCGACGCGGTACTCATGGTTCTTGATCTCGCTGGGGATGGCGATCTTCACGCCGACAACCTAGTGGCGGCCGCCGCGAGCACGCCGGCGACTGCCATCGGGCTGGTCATGCGGCGGTCGAGCACGGCGCGAACCGCCTCGGCCAGCGGCACCCACACCACCTCGAGGTCGGCCTCCTCGTGGACCCGCTCGGGGACCTCGGCGGCGGGCACCACGGACAGGTCCCGGGCGACGAATACGTTCCAGTACTCGTCGCTCGTACCCGGCGACGACCACATGTCCAGCAGCGGCGCCCACTGCGCGGCTCGCACGCCTGCCTCCTCGGCCAGCTCGCGGGCCGCGGCGGTGACCGGCGACTCCCCCTCAACGTCGAGAACGCCGGCCGGCAGCTCGAGCAGGCGCCTCCCGGCCGGATGGCGATACTGCCGCAACAACAGCACCCGCCGCTCGTCGTCCAGGGCGACCACCCCCACCGCCCCGCGGTGCTCCACCACCACCCGGGTGAACACGTCCCCGTTCGGACCGCGCACGTCGTCCTCGCGGACGGTGACGAACGACCCGTCGTAGGCTCGCCGGCTGGCCTGCACCGACCAGCGCTGCTCGGTGTCGCCGAGGGGGGTGTCCAGCTGCCACTGCCGTCCGGGCAGCCGGGGCGCGGGGGTCAGGCGGGCACCTCGGCAGCCACCTCGGCCGGTACCAGGCCAGGCCCCGGCTCGGCCCCGTCGACCGGGAGCAGCAGCTCGCGCTGACGAGCGAGCGCTGCCGCGACCAGCCCGGCGAACAGCGGATGCGGCCGGGTCGGCCGGGACCGGAGCTCGGGATGCGCCTGAGTGCCGACGTAGAACGGGTGCGTGTCGACCGGCAGCTCGACGAACTCGACCAGCAGCCCGTCCGGTGAGATGCCGGAGACGATCATGCCGGCGGCCTCCAGCGTCTCGCGGTAGCGGTTGTTGACCTCGTAGCGGTGCCGGTGCCGCTCCCGGACCAGCGTCTCGCCGTATAGTCGCTGCGCCACCGTCCCCGCGCTGAGGACCGCCGGGTACAGCCCCAGCCGCATGGTGCCGCCGAGGTCGCCGGAGCCGTCAACGTATGTCTTCTGCTCCTCCATCGTGGCGATGACGGGGTGCTCGGTGTCCACGTCGAACTCCGACGAGCTGGCGCCGGACAGCCCGGCCACGTTGCGGGTGTGCTCGATGACCATGCACTGCAGCCCCAGGCACAGGCCCAGGGTGGGGATGGCTTGCTCACGGGCGTAGCGCAGCGCGCCGATCTTCCCCTCGATGCCGCGTACGCCGAAACCACCCGGCACGCACACGGCGTCGACGTCGTGCAGCATCCTTGCCGCCTCGTCGGCACTGGCGCAGTCGTCGGAGGCGACCCAGCGCAGGGCCACCCGGGCGCCGTGGGCGAAGCCGCCTGCGCGCAGCGCCTCAGCCACCGACAGGTACGCGTCCGGCAGGTCGACGTACTTGCCTACCAGGGCGACGGTGACGCTCTCGTCCGGGTGGTGCACCTGCTGCAGCAGCTCGTCCCAGCGGGTCCAGTCGACGTCGCGGAACGGCAGGCTGAGCCGGCGTACGACGTAGGCGTCGAGCCCCTCAGCGTGCAGCACCTTGGGGATGTCGTAGATCGACGGCGCGTCGACGGCCGCCACCACCGCCTCGGTGTCGACGTCGCACATCAGCGAGATCTTGCGCTTGACACTGGGCGGGATCTCCCGGTCGGCCCGGCACACGACCGCGTCCGGCTGGATGCCGATGGACCGGAGCGCGGCGACCGAGTGCTGGGTGGGCTTGGTCTTGAGTTCACCGGACGGGCCGATGTACGGCACCAGCGACACGTGCAGGAAGAAGCAGCGGTCACGGCCGACGTCGTGGCGCACCTGGCGAGCAGCCTCGAGGAACGGAAGGGACTCGATGTCGCCGACGGTGCCGCCGATCTCGGTGATGACGACGTCGACGTCGGGTCCGGCCATCGCCTGGACCCGCTCCTTGATCTCGTTGGTGACGTGCGGGATCACCTGGACGGTGTCGCCGAGGTAGTCGCCGCGGCGTTCCTTGCTGATCACCTCGGCGTAGACCTGGCCGGTGGTCACGTTGGCGCGCCCAGACAGGTTGACGTCGAGGAACCGCTCGTAGTGACCGACGTCCAGGTCGGTCTCGGCGCCGTCGTCTGTGACGAACACCTCGCCGTGCTGGAACGGGTTCATCGTGCCGGGGTCGACGTTGAGGTACGGATCCAGCTTCTGCATCGTCACCCGCAGGCCGCGCGAGGTGAGCAGGCGGCCGAGACTGGAGGCAGTGAGACCCTTGCCGAGCGACGAGGCGACGCCGCCGGTGACGAACACATACCGGGTGGTCGTTCTCCCGTCCTCCACGGGATTTCAGCGTATCAGCCGCCGGCCCCGGTGGCCGGGACGGCGCCGTCGTCACCGGTCAGCCCGTAGTGGCCGACGCCGCCGCGCGCCTGCTCGGCGACCGCCAGCACGGCGGCGACCCGTCCAGCGGATAGGTCCACGATGTCCACGCTGGAGACGGTGTTGCTGGCGGCCGAGCCACGTACCGCGGCAACGGCTGAGCCATCGACGGCGGACGTGCCGGCGACGACCGCGCCCAGCGAACCCAGGGCGAACGCTGCTGCGAGCTCGGCCTCGACCTCGGCCTGGCCCTCGACGGCATCGGCCGGCGGGTCGCCGGCGACCAGCAGCACCAGCTGGGCGAGTCGGTCGGTCCCGCCCTCGACGTTGATGAACCCTGCCTCGACCAGGGTCGCCTCGGCGCCGTTGGCGTCGCTGTCCTGCAGCGGAGGGTTGTCACTGCGGGTGAGAAAGGCCAGGGCGAAGGCCTGGCCGAGCAGCGGGTAGGTGCCAGCCGTGCCGGATCGGCTGTCGTCGTCCTGGCCGAGGATGTTTCGGGCCAGCCCGTCGGCGAGGACACGGTCGGCCGGGTCCAGCATCTTGGCGGTCACGGTGACCGTGGAGACCACGGTGCCACCGGCGGCAGCCACCAGGGCACCGGTCACCCGCACGTCGTCCGGGTTGGCGCCTGGCAGTGGCGCCAGCATCACGGTGCGGCCGGCCAGCAACGAGTCCACCACCGTGCGCGCCGTCGCGCTGGCGTAGCCGTCGGCAAGGTCCAGTGCGTCCGCGGCGGCCACCTCGGCACGCAGCTCGTCCCCGGCGACGGGGTCCTCCGAGGCCTGGTTCACCAGGTTGTCGGAAAGCGACCCCTGAAGCGGCCCGGCGCCGAGAGCGATCCCGACGGCCAGGGCGAAAAAGATCGAGGCGACCGAGATCAGGTGGTAGCGCAGGTTGATCACGTCAAGCCGTCCCAGGCGGCGCCGACTGCCTCGGCGGCGCCGGCCCGCACCTCGTCGAGCCACTGGTTTCCGATCGGCGTGGCGGCTACGGACACGAGCACGGCGAGCAGCCCGGCCAGCACCAGCACCAGCAGGTGCCAGCTGTGCACCCGGCTCCGGTAGAGCCGGTGCACACTCCTTGCGTCCACGAGCTTCGGTCCCACCCGTAGCCGGGTCAGGAACGTGCTGGCCATGCCGGAGCGACCCTTGTCGAGCAGCTCGACGAGCGACGCGTGCGCGCCGACAGCCACGATCACGCTCGCCTCCTTCGAGTCTGCCAGCAGCATCGCGACGTCCTCGGTGGTTCCGCTGCACGCGAAGACGGTGGCCTGGACGCCGAGCCGCTCCAGCCGCTGCGACCCGGCGGCGTCCCGGTCGGAGCGGTGCGCCCCACCGCGGCGGGCGTGAGCCACCAGCTCCGCGCCGCACCGCAGCGTGTCGTCCGACAGCGCGTCGAAGTCGGCGTCGAGGTCACCGATCAGCAGGTCCGGTGTGTACCCGGCCTCGACCAACGCCTCGGCGCCGCCGTCGACACCCACCAGGACCGGTTGGTACTCGCGGATGTACGCGCGCAGCCGCCGCAAGTCCGCGCGGTAGTCGTAGCCGCGGGCCACCAGCAGCACGTGCCGCCCGCGAAGGTCGGTGCTGGTCTCCGGCACCCCGACGCCGTCCAGCAGCAGCGCCTCCTCGCGACGCAGGAACTCCATCGTGTTCAGGGTGAACGCCTCGAGCTGGGTGGACAGGCCGCTGCGGGCCTGGTCCAGCAGCTGTCCCACGCGCTCCCGGTCCAGCAGCTCACCCGCGGCGA
>JALYQN010000048.1 GCA_030855835.1 Actinomycetota bacterium
GCCAGGGTGGCCGCGGTGGCCTGCGCGGCGTCGGCCGGTCCAACCGCGGTGGCTGAGGCCGGGGGGCGCGGGTGCAGCCGCACGATGACCTCGGCGATCACGGCGAGTGAGCCCAGCGAGCCGTGCACGAGCTTGGACAGGTCGTAGCCGGCGACGTTCTTGATGACGTGGCTCCCGGCCCGGGCCAGCGTGCCGTCCGCGAGGACGAGGGTCACGCCGATCACCAGGTCGCGGAGCCCGCCGTAACGAAGCCGGGACGGTCCGGAGTCCCCCGCTGCCAGCAGCCCGCCGACGGTGGCGCCGACCGAAGCGCTCGGCGGGTCCAGCGCGAGCCACTGCCCCTCCTCGGCCAGCGTCTCCTGCAGCACCTGCAGCGGGGTGCCGGCGCGCACCGACGCGGTCATGTCCGCGGGGTTGTGGGTCAACATCCCCTGCAGCGCGGCGGTGTCGACGACCAGGTCGGGGTCGGTGACCCGGCCCGCCCAGTCGAGCTTGGTCGCCGCTCCGCGGACGAGCAGCGTGCCCGTCGTGCCACCCAGCAGCGCCGAGACCTCGGTCAGCGTGCCGGGAGCTTCGACCCGGCCGCTGGCCGCGGTCTCGCCCGGTGTCGTCGTCAGCAGTCTGCTCATCGGACTTCCTCCCGGTCGGCCGTACGCGTGGTGGCGGTCACATGCGCTCGATCAGGCCGGCGGCCTCGAGGGGGTGCACGCGGTAGGGGCCGGGGCGCTCACCGCACAGCCGCGGTGTCGGGAACACCTTGCCGGGGTTGCAGATCCCGGTCGGGTCGAAGGCCGAGCGCAGTCGCTTCATCACCGCGAGGTCGTCCTCGGCGAACATCTTGGGCATCGAGCAGGCCTTGTCGGTCCCGACCCCGTGCTCGCCGGTGATCGAACCGCCCATCGCCACGCACAGCTCGGCGATGGCCGTGGACAGCTTCTCGCCGCGCTCGGACTCCCCGTCCACCGCCGCGTTGTACAGCACCAGCGGATGCAGGTTGCCGTCTCCGGCGTGGAAGACGTTGGCGACGCGCAACCCCGCCTCGTCGGCCATCACCTGCATCTCGGCGAGCGCCTCCCCGAGCCGGGTACGCGGGATGACCCCGTCCTGCACGAAGTAGTCGGGGCTGATGCGGCCCATGGCGGCGAAGGCGGCCTTGCGGCCCTGCCAGATCAGCATCCGCTCCCCGGCGTCGGCGGCGACACGGATGTTGGTCGTCCCCGCGCTGGTACAGATCTCCTTGACCCGGCTGAAGCCCTCGTCGCACTCCGCCTCCGGGCCGTCCAGCTCGACGACGAGTGCCGCGGCGGTGTCCAGGGAGTAGCCGGCGTGCACCGCCGCCTCGCAGGCCTCGATCGCCAGGGCGTCGAGCATCTCCACCGCGGCGGGGATGATGCCCGCGGCGATGATGCCGCTGACCGCCTCGCCGGCGGCCTCGGCGGTGTCGAAGTCGGCCACCAGGGTACGGACGGTCTCGGGCTTGCGCAGCAGCCGCACAGTGATCGAGGTGGCGATCGCCAGGGTGCCCTCGGAGCCGATCACGGCACCACGCAGGTCCGGGCCGACCGTGTCGAGGCCGGCGCCGCCGACGGTGACCACCGAGGCGTCCGGCAGCACCAGCGTCATGGCGTAGACGTGGTTGGTGGTGAACCCGTACTTCAGGCAGTGCGCACCGCCGGAGTTCTCGGCGATGTTGCCGCCGATCGTGCACACCGTCTGGCTCGACGGGTCCGGCGCGTAGTACAGGTCGTGGGCCGCGACCGCGCGGCTGACGTCGGCGTTGGTGACGCCGGGCTCGACGGTCATGCGCTGGTTCGGCAGGTCGATGTCCAGCACCCGGCGCATGCGGGCCAGGCTGATCACCACCCCGTCGGCCACCGGTAGGGCTCCGCCGGACAGCCCCGTCCCCGCACCGCGGGCGACGAACGGCACGCCTTGCGCGGCACAGGCCGCGACGACGGCGGCAACCTCTGCGGTCGACTCCGGCAAGGCGACCAGGCTGGGCACGACACGGTAGCCGGTGATGGCATCGCACTCGTAGGTCCGCAGGCGGGTGCGGTCGGTGATGATGCGCTCGGGAGACAGCTGGTCGCGCAGCTCATCGCGCAAGCCGCGGGTGACGGAACTCAGCTCGTGGTCGGTTGCCGTCTCCACCAGCGACATGAGAGACTCCCTCCACCATACGAAAAGTCTCTACCGTCCACCGGAACACTGCCGTGGCTGACGTGCCGTGTCAAGAGTCGGCCACAACAAACCCTTGTCAAGAGTCGGCCACAACAAATGGGTGAACCGGACCCGGTCCCTTGAACAGGTTGGTTGACTATCACGCGGCTGCCGTCTTGTCGGCAACCACTGCTGGTAGGTCTCGCGGGGTGTGCGGTGGTCGAGGCGTTCGATCAGCCACTGGGTGTTATAGAGCTCGACGAAGGCGGCGACGGCGTGACGCAGGTCGTCGACGTTGCGGTAGACCCGCGCCCACAGGCATTGCTCCTTCAGCGTCTTGATCCACCGTTCGGGCGCAGCCGTTGCACTCCGGTTCGCCGGGGTAGGCGGGGGAGTCGGTGATGCCGAGCCAGGCCAGTGACCCGGTGAAGTGGGCCGAGCCGTACTGGCTGCCCCCCAGTCGTGGCGGACCTCGAGGCCGCGGGCGACGTCGGCGGCGAGCACGCCGTGGCGGTCGATGACGGCGTCGTAGACCGGTTGCAGGGCGGCGAACCGG
>JALYQN010000052.1 GCA_030855835.1 Actinomycetota bacterium
CCTGCTGGTGGTCCAGAACGACCTGACCCGTGCGCTGACCGCGGCGATACTGACGGCCGCGCTGGCGGGGGTCTGTGCCGGGTTCTTGCCGCACAACTTCTACCCGGCTCGGATGTTCATGGGCGACTCCGGCTCGATGTTGATCGGGCTGGTGCTGGCCGGTGGGGCGCTTACGCTGACCGGCCAGTTCCCGCCCATGCAGGTGAGCGAGGGCGTTGCCGGTGCCCAGGCCGGGCTGCAGGCCGCGCTGTTGCCGGTGCTGCTGCCCGTCATCATCTTGATGGTGCCGTTCCTCGATCTGCTGCTCGCCGTCATCCGCCGTACCCGGGCCGGCCGCTCGCCGTTCAGCCCGGACAAGCTGCACCTGCACCATCGGTTGCTCGAGATCGGCCACTCGCATCGCCGGGCGGTGCTGTTGATGTACGCCATCGCGAGCCTGGTGGCCTTCGGAACGGTGGTGGTGAGCCTGGCCGCCGGGTGGCGCTCGTACGTCGTGGTCGGGACGCTGGCGCTGCTCACGGCCGCCGCGGTGTGGTGGTTGCCGCGCTGGCAGCGACCCACGGGCGCGCCGCGCCCTTCCCAGCTCCCGGAGTGATGGCGCGTCCTGACTGGTGCGTCCTGATTGGCGCGCGTGGTGATGCTTGTGCTAATTTTCACAAGCACCGTGGACCGCACTGACGGAGGCCGGCGATGACACCGCAGACAGCAGCAGCGCCGCAAGCCGAGCCCGCGATGACGCCACAGTGCTGTGATACCGTCCACGACGTCCCGTCCGGGACGAGACCGGTCGCCCAGCACGACATTCCGACTGATGACATCCCCGGTGGGAGCCACTTGCACGATGGGCCTCGACCAGCCCGGACCGTCGCTCGGCATCGGCGAGTTCTTGAGCATCGGCTCCTACAACCTGGTGTGCATCCTCGTGGGCATGGGCCTCGGCTGGTGGGGGGATGCCAGCGTGGGGTCGACCCCGGTGCTCACGCTGGGCGGGTTGGCGGGCGGCGTCGCCCTCGGCGTCGCGGGCACCTGGCGGCGGATCCGTCCGCTACTAACCGACGAGGGGGTCGGCGGAGCACGCACCACCGATGGCGAACCGCCGGGACCTCACTAGCGTGAGCGACGTGAAAGGCAGGGCAGAGATGGGCGAGACGCAGGCTTCGCTGCCGGTTCGGCTGCCGGAGCTGGTCTGGCGTCAGCGGGTGCTGATGGCCCTCGCCGGTGGGCTCGCCGTCGTCTCCGTCCTGGGCGGGGTCGCGCTCGGCGACGTCGGGGCCGGAGCCTTCCTCGCCGTCGGCATCGGCCTGTCCCTGCTCAACTCGGCGCTCACCGAGCTGTCGATGATGCGGATGACCGCCGCGGGTGATGACCTGTCGCGCAAGCAGTTCGCCATGTCGGCCCTGATGCGGCTGTCCGCGGTCTCCCTTGTGGCTTTCGTCCTCGTCTTCGTGTTCTGGCCCGCGGGCGGCTTTGTGCTCGTCGGCCTGGCCCTGTTCCAGCTGCTGAACGTGGCCCTCACCGGGTTCCCGCTGCTGAAGGAGCTGCGCAACTCATGAGCACCGACGTGCCGCTCGCGGCGAGCGAGATCGAGATCGGCCACCACGTCACGTTCGAGTTCCTGGGTCTGACCTTCAACGCAGACACCATCTGGACCACGGTGTTGGCCGGGGCCATCGTGGTGGGGCTCGGCTTCTGGATGCGCAGCAAGGTCACCAGCGCAGTGCCCAGCAAGATCCAGATCCTATGGGAGATGATCACCGAGACCGTGACCGGCCAGGTCGAGGCCAGCCTCGGCAAGGTCAACCCGTTCGTGGTCCCGCTCGCGATCTCGCTGTTCACGTTCATCCTGGTCGCCAACTGGCTGGAGCTGATTCCAAGCGGTGAGGACCCGCACCTGTTGCCGCCGCCAACAGCCGACGTCAACCTCACCTACGCGCTGGGCCTGCTCGTCATCGTCGGCGTGCACGTCCACAGCATCCGCCAGCGGGGGGCGAAGGGGTACGTCAAGCACTACTTCGAGCCGTACTGGGTGCTCTTCCCGATCAACGTCATCGAGGAGATCGTCAAGCCGTTCACGCTTGCCCTCCGGCTCTTCGGCAACATCTTCTCGAGCGGCATCATGCTCACCCTGATCGGGCTTTTCCCGGTCTGGTTCCTGTGGGGTCCAAACGGGCTGTGGAAGGTCTTCAGCCTGTTCGTCGGCCTGATCCAGGCCTTCATCTTCGCCCTGCTGACGATCCTGTACTTCGGGATGGCCGGCGACACCCACGACGAGATCAGCGAGGAACCGGGCCACGACGACGAGGACGACAAGCAGGAGCACGAAGTTCGTGAGACCGAGCCCCAGCGGGAGACCGATCCCGAGCAGGAACCACAGCCCGCCGGGGCCCGCTGAGCGGCGCCCCGACCACCGACCCCAGCACGATCGTACGTCCGGCGCAGCAGCCGGGCCGAAGCCAAGGAGAGACATGGAAGACGCCATCAGGATCGCCGGGGCGATGATCGGCGGTGGGCTCGCACTCGCCGGCGGCGCCATCGGTGCGGCCATCGGTGACGGCCTCGCCGGCAGCGCCACCATCCAAGGGGTCGCGCGACAGCCCGAGGCCCAGGGCCGGCTGTTCACGATCTTCTTCCTGACCGTGGGTCTGGTCGAGGCGATGTACTTCATCAACCTGGCCTTCATGGCCCTGTTCGTCTTCGTCACCGGCGCCTGATCGGTCACCCACCGAGCAACGACTGACAGGACCCACACCCATGGACGACAATTTCCTCGTACCCAACGCGACCTTCTTCGTCGAGCTCTTCGCGTTCGGGCTGATCCTCTTCGCGCTGGCCCGCTACGTCATCCCGCCGATCAACAAGGCGATGTCGGAGCGGCAGGAACGGGTGCGCAAGCAGTTCGAGGAAAGCGAGCAGGCGAAGTCGGCGGCGCAGGCGGCCGAGCGCGAGTTCCGCGAGCAGCTGACCGACGCCCGCCATGAGGCTGCCCGCATCCGCGAGGACGCCCGGGAGCAAGGCGCGGCGATCGTGGCCGAGATGCGCGAGCAGGCGCAGGCCGAGGCGGAGCGGATCGTCTCGGCTGC
Source organism: Actinomycetota bacterium (assembly GCA_030855835.1). GTDB lineage: Bacteria > Actinomycetota > Actinomycetes > Propionibacteriales > Nocardioidaceae > JACCVL01. The sequence goes on from JALYQN010000052.1 coordinate 3,081, forward strand.
CAACGCCCAGATGGAGGCCAACCGCAAGCGCGTGCTCACCGAGCTACGGGCCGAGGTTGGCGACCTCGCAGTCACGCTCGCCGGTCGCATCGTCGGTGAGTCACTCGAGGATGACGAGCGGCAGCAGCGAACGGTGCAGCGGTTCTTGTCCGAGCTGGAGGACTCCGACGACGAGCCTGCTGCCAAGGCTGCCCCGGTCGGGGGACG
>JALYQN010000142.1 GCA_030855835.1 Actinomycetota bacterium
CTGCTCGAGCAGGGCTCGCCGCACAAGGCCAGGTCGGCCGCATCCGACGCGGTGGTGGGCCGGCTCACCGAGGTGCTCGAGCAGTTCGACATCGATGCCCAGGTCACCGGCTACACCCGTGGGCCGACGGTGACCCGGTACGAAGTCGAGCTCGGCCCAGCGGTCAAGGTGGAGAAGGTCACCGCCCTGTCCCGCAACATCTCCTACGCGGTCGCCAGCGCCGATGTACGGATCCTGTCGCCGATCCCGGGCAAGTCGGCGATCGGCATCGAGATCCCGAACAGCGACGCCGAGATCGTCTCCCTCGGCGACGTGCTGCGCTCGCCCGCGGCCCGCGGCGACCACCACCCGATGCTCGCCGGCCTCGGCAAGGACGTCGAGGGCCATGTCATCGTCGCCAACCTCACGAAGATGCCGCACCTGCTGGTCGCCGGTGCCACCGGGTCCGGCAAGTCCAGCTTCATCAACGGCGTCATCTCGTCCATCCTGATGCGCTCCACGCCGGACGAGGTGCGGATGGTGCTGGTGGACCCCAAGCGGGTCGAGCTGACCGTGTACGAGGGCGTCCCGCACCTGATCACCCCGATCATCACCGACCCGAAGAGGGCCGCCGAGGCACTCGGGTGGGTGGTGCGGGAGATGGACCTGCGCTACGACGACCTGGCCGAGTACGGCTTCCGGCACGTCGACGACTTCAACAAGGCGGTACGAGCCGGGGCGGTACAGGCACCTGCAGGCTCGGAGCGAGTGCTGGCCCCGTACCCGTACCTGCTCGTGGTGGTCGACGAGCTGGCCGACCTGATGATGGTCGCGCCTCGCGACGTCGAGGACGCGATCGTGCGGATCACCCAGCTGGCTCGAGCCGCCGGGATCCACCTGGTGCTGGCCACCCAGCGACCGAGCGTCGATGTGGTCACCGGGCTGATCAAGGCGAACGTGCCGAGCCGGCTGTCGTTCGCCACCTCCTCGCTCGCCGACAGCCGGGTCATCCTCGACCAGCCCGGTGCGGAGAAGCTCGTGGGTCAGGGTGACGGCCTGTTCTTGCCGATGGGCACCAGCAAGTCGGTGCGCATGCAGGGCGCCTGGGTCACCGAGGCCGAGATCCGCGCGCTGGTCCGGCACTGCACCGAGCAGCTCACGCCTACGTACCGCGACGACGTCACCGCGCCGCAGCAGTCCGCGCGCGAGCTGGACGCAGACATCGGTGACGACCTCGACCTGGTCTGTCAGGCGGTGGAACTGGTCGTCACCACCCAGTTCGGCTCGACGTCGATGCTGCAGCGCAAGCTCAGGGTCGGTTTCGCGAAGGCCGGTCGACTCATGGACATCCTGGAGAGCCGTGGGGTCGTCGGACCCAGCGAAGGCTCAAAGGCACGTGACGTGCTGATCAGGCTCGACGACCTCGACGAGGTCCTCACCACCTTGCGGGGGCAACCATGACCACGAGCTCGACCCTCGAGCAGGTCACCGATCCGGGCAGCACGGCACTGCCGGCGTCCGAGCCGGTGACCGTCCACCGCCGGCGCGGGGCGCTCGCCCTGGTCGGTGTCGGCGCCGCCTTCACCGCACTCGCCTACCTGTGGCGCGCCGTCGTCGGCGACTCCGGCCCGCTCGGGTACGCAGCCGTACTGGTCCTGCTGCCGGTGGCAGCGGTCCACGTCGCGGCCTGGTGGGACGCCCGGGTGCCGTTGCTGGCGGCCGACCACACCGGCATCCGGTTGCGGGACGGCAAGAGGTGGAGCGGGTTGCGATGGGACGAGGTGTCCGGCGTCAGCTTGACGCCGTCCCGCCTGCCGCGCCGCGACGCCCGCCTCGACGTGACCACCAAGGGGGGCTCCGGCCAGCCGTTGCCGCTGGCGATGGTCGACCCCTCCGACGTACGCGCGCTGCCAGACCTGCTCCGTGCCCTCGCTCCTGCCCCGGTTGCGGTGGTGGTCGCCGAGCCGGAGCCCGAGCCGGCGCCAGAACCGGAGCCCGAGCCCGAGCCCAAGCCGGACAAGCCGACGTCTGGACCGGATGCGAAGCCGGAGGCTCGACCGGCCGGGCCCGACGGGTGGGTGCCGAGGCCCGCGCGGGTCGCCCGCGCCGACGTCGTGGTCGAGTCCGCAAGTACGGGGT
>JALYQN010000160.1 GCA_030855835.1 Actinomycetota bacterium
TGGCGACCCTGCCTCGGCCCGGCTCGTACGAGACGAGCACCCGGTCGCCGGTGGCCGTGGACAGCCCGGCCGTCACCCCGCTTTCCGGCAGGTCGTCGACGTCGAGCTCGACCGCAACGAAGGGCGCGACCGGCGAGGCACCGGCGCGCTCGAGGCCCGTGACCACCGCGGGACCGCTGTCGATCTGCTCGAAGCCCGGCGCGATCAGCTCGAATGGTCGGTACTGGTGGCTGATCTCGAACGACAGGTCCAGCCCGCAGTCGTCGATCACCCGAGCGTGATCCAGGGCGTGAAGTAGCCCTGGCCGTGGGTCCCCTTGTCCGGGGCATGGTCGTTGCCGGTCCCGTTGCCGTACGAGTCGACGTGCAACCGGACGCGGCCAGGACCGGCGATGCACCGCTGGGGGATCGCGAGATGGCTCACCGCTCGTGGTTCGAAATCGTCCGAGCGCAGCTCGGCACCCCGGCAGCGCCAGGGGCGGCCGTTCGCGCTGCCGAAGCCCTCGACCCGGCGCAGCGGCTTGGGGTTGTCGGAGTTGGCGATGAGTCTGACCCGGTACTCCGGCCCCCGATCGCCGGCCCGGCTGTCAATCCACACGTCATCGACCGCCAGTCGCCGCTCGTGCCGGACGTCTACGCGCATTGCCCGCACTGCGTTCTGCACCCGAAAGCTCGTCACGCCGGTGCCACCGCCAGCGCGGTCGTCGTCGCGGAAGCCGCGAGTCTCGGCCGATACCGGTGCCGACGCCAGGACACTCGATGCGAGGACAGCGCAGACGAGCGCCAGCGATCGCATGACCTCACCCCCGCGTTACGGTTGCCGACGCTCACTGTAGACCGGGCCGCCGTCGCCGAGGTGACTGCTGTGACGATCACGACGGCATAGGCGCAGTGACCGGCACGCGAACGATCTCCCTGCGGGCGTCACTGTCGTGCTGGTTGTCGTCGCGTCACGGTGCGGTCACATCGCGAGTTGAGGCTGTCCCGCCGGCGCCGGCCGTGGCATCCTGCAGCGGTCGCGGGTCTCACGCGTCAGATGGAGGAACCGATGCGGAACCACCGCACTGTGCTGTCACTGCTCACCGGGCTCGCTGCCCTCACCCTGACCCTTGCGGCCTGCGGAGGCAGCGAGGAGCGCAGCGGAACCGCCACCGGGCCGTCCGACCAGGGTGCCTGCTCCGACGCGAGCGAGGGCGACCTGCTCGCGGAGGTCTGCGAGCGCGGCACGCTGACCGTCTCCACCGACCCTGCCTACCCGCCCCAGTCGTCGTTCGACAAGGACAGCGGCGGGTACGAGGGTTTCGACATCGACGTCGCCACCGAGATCGCCGCCCGCCTCGGTGTCGAGGTGGCCTGGGAGGAGCCGGCGTGGGAGGTCCTCACCGCGGGGCGCTGGAACGACCGCTGGCAGATGAGCGTCGGTTCGATGACGCCGACCAACGACCGGCAGCGGGTGCTGAACTTCACCGAGCCGTACTACTTCACCCCCGCCGTGGTGGTCGTGCACGAGGACAACACCAGCGTGTCCGACGTGACCACCGATCTCGACGGCGCCGAGATCGGCGTCTGCAGCGCATGCACGTACGAGCAGTACCTGAACAAGTCGCTGGTGATCAAGGGGTTCGAGTTCGACTTCATGATCGACGACGCCACGGTCACCGGCTACGACACGGACACGACGGCGCTGCAGGACCTCTCGCTCGGCGACGGTGCCCGGCTCGACGCCGTGATCACATCGCTGACTACCGCGCAGCGCTTCGCGGCTGACCAACCGGTCAAGATCGTGGGAGAGCCGGTCTTCTACGAGCCGCTGTCGGTCGCCATCGACAAGAACTCACAGGCGGATCCGGCCTCGTTCACCGAAGCTGTGGACACCATCGTCGGTGAGATGCACGAGGACGGCACGCTGACCGAGCTGTCGAAGAAGTGGTACGACGGGGTGGATCTCTCGGTCCAGCAGTGAGCGAGTCTGGGCCGCCGGCTGGGGAGCGGCTGGCTCTGGCCAGCGCCCGGATCCCGTTCCAGCTCAAGACCGCCGCCGTCTGGGCGGTGATCTTTGCTCTGCTTGTCGTGTTCTTTCATCTGTCCGGATTCGACGTCCAGTGGATGCGCGACAACATCGGCTTCATCGCCGAGGGTCTGCGGTACACCTTCATCATCGCTGTCGGCGGTATCGCGCTGGCGATCGTGCTGGCTGGACTCGGGGCCTTGGGCCGGCTCTCGTCCAACCCGGTGGCCCACGGCGTCTCGGGCTTCTACGTGTCATTCTTCCGCGGCACTCCGTTGATCGTGCAGATCTACCTCATCTACCTGGCCCTGCCGCAGATCGGAGCCAACCTGGCGGCCCGGTACGACAGCTTCCCGCAGTACGTCGCAGACTCGCTGCTGCTGAGTGCGACAGTCTCCGGCATCCTCGCCCTCGGCCTCAACTACGGCGCCTACATGACTGAGATCTTCCGGGCCGGCATCCAGTCCGTCGCCGGCGGGCAGGGCGAGGCAGCCGACGCCCTGGGCATGACGTATGGGCAGAAGATGCGCAAGGTGGTGCTGCCGCAGGCGCTGCGGGTCATCATCCCCCCGACCGGCAACGAGTTCATCGCCATGATGAAGGACACTGCGCTCATCGGTTTCATCGGCGTCCAGGTGGACAGCGCCGAGATCTTTCGGCGGGCGCAGCTCGTCGGCAAGGCCGATTTCAAGAACCTGGAGGCCTACATCGTCGCAGCGGCCCTCTACTGGGGCCTGACCGTGGTGTTCACCTTCTTCCAGGGCAGGCTCGAGCGGCGCCTGTCCAGCGGCTATGTCCGGCTCGCCCCGCAGCGGGGCGGCGCCCGCGCCGGTGGTGGGGCGGGGCCGGCATGAGCGCGCAAGAGGTGCTGGTACGAGTTGAGGGGCTGCACAAGCGGTTCGGCCACCTCGAGGTGCTCAAGGGCGTCGACCTGGAGCTTCGCCAGGGCGAGGTGCTCGTCATCTTCGGCCGCTCGGGGTCGGGCAAGTCCACCCTGCTGCGGTGCGTCAACTTCCTGGAGGACCCGTCCGAGGGCACCATCGAGGTCGTCGGCTACCGGCTCTGCGGCGGCCACCGCACCCGGCGCAAGCGCGATCAGATCCGTCGGCTCCGACTCCACGTCGGGATGGTGTTCCAGCAGTTCAACCTGTTCCCCCAGATGACCGCGCTGCAGAACGTCATGGTTGGCCCCATCTGTGCCCGGGACGAGGACGCGACGGCGACCCGTCGGCGAGCGCTCGACCTGCTCGACCGGGTGGGGCTTGCCGACAAGGCCGACGAGCACCCGATCCGGCTGTCCGGGGGGCAGCAGCAGCGGGTGGCGATCGCCCGTGCGCTGGCCATGCAACCCGAGGTGATGCTCTTCGACGAGCCCACCTCAGCGCTGGACCCGGAACTGACCGGCGAGGTGCTGGGGGTGATGAAGTCGCTGGCCACCGACCTGCACATGCCGATGATGGTGGTCACCCACGAGATGGGCTTCGCGCGGGAGGTGGCCGACCGGATGGCGTTCTTCCACGAGGGACTCATCATCGAACAGGGGCCACCCTCGGAGGTCTTCGGCGCGACCCGGGAGGCCGAGACCCGCAAGTTCCTCGACGCCGTGCTCTGAGGGTCCGACGTCACAGGGCCAACGTCCCTGGGCCAACGTCACAGGGCCAACGTCACAGGGCCAACGTCACAGGGCCAGCGTCCCGGGTGGCAGCCCGATCTCCGCCTCCGCGTACGACACCGACCAGGAGATCACCGAGCGGCGGTCGACGGCTCCTCGGTGCGCCACGGTCTGCAGGGCCAGACCGTCCAACAGGGACAGGATGCGCCAAGCGGCACCGTCCGGGTCGCGACAGGGCAGCTGTCGGTGTTCGACGATGTCCCGCACCGCCTGCTCGAGCAGCTGCTGCCACTCGACGTTCAACCGCCGCGAGGTCGCCTGTACGGCGGGGCGTCGGGACGCCTCTGCCCACGCGTCCAGCCACAGCTGGAAGGCCCAGTCCTGCTCGGCCCGGGCGTAGGTGGCGAAGAAGGCCGACAGCCGCTCGACGGCCCCGTCGAACCGGCTCATGGCCTCCCTGGTCGCGGTCAGGTCGCGCACCGCAGCGCGTTCGAACGCCGCCGCCAGCAGGTCGTCCATCGAGGAGAAGTAGTGGTGGATGAGGCCGCTGGACGTGCCGAGCTGTTCGGCCACGTCGCGGACAGTCGTGGCCGCCATGCCGCGGCGCACCATCACCGCCACCGTCGCGTCCACGATGGCGTCGCGGCGTACGGCAGCAGGCAGGCGGGCCACGGCATCGAGCGTACGGCTTGTTGCGCAACTGTCCAACAAACCTCTACGGTGAGTGTCATGGTCAGAACCACGCCCTTCCACGAGCGGCTGAGTGCGCTCAACCGGACCGGATTGTGGGGACACTGGTCCGGCTACCTGTCCGCGCTGCGCTACGACACCTCGGCCAAGCACGAGTACTTCGCGGTGCGCAACAGCGCCGGCTTCTTCGACACCTCCCCTCTGTACAAGTACTGGTTCCGCGGGCGCGACGCCGAGCGATTCCTCGCCGGGGTGCTCACCCGCGACATCCGCCAGTGCCGGCCGGGCCGGGCGCAGTACACGTTGTGGTGCGACGACCACGGCTTCGTGCTGGAGGACGGGGTCGTGTTCCGGCACTCCGACACCGAGTTCCTCATGACCGCGGCCGAGCCCAACCTCGGCTACTTCCGGGACCTCGTCGGCCGGCTGGATGTCACCATCGAGGACGCGACCGAGGCGTACGGCATGCTCGCCGTCCAGGGGCCGCGCTCGCGCGAGATCCTCGGCCAGCTGGCTCCTGAGGTCAGCGACCTCGGGTTCTTCGAGCTCACCCAGGCAAAGATCGGCGCCGCGCCGGTGACGATCTCACGCACCGGTTACACCGGTGACCTCGGCTTCGAGGTGTTCGTCAGCCCCGACGACGCTCTGCCGGTGCTGGACGAGGTGATCGGGGCGGGCGAGGGCCACGGCTTGTCTCCGTTCGGGGAGCAGGCGCTGCTGATGACCCGGATCGAGGCCGGACTGGTCCTGATCGGGGTGGAGTTCTCCTCCAGCCGGTTCGCCTATACCGACCACGAGCGGGTGACGCCGAAGGAGCTCGGCTTCGGGTGGATGCTGCGCGGTGTGGACGCCGATGACCGCCCGTTCATCGGCCGACGCGCAATCCGCCGCGAGCTGGCCGACAAGACGTCGCGCTGGGCCAGCGTCGGCCTCATCGTCGACTGGCAGGACTACGACCGGCTGTACACCGACGCCGGGCTGATCCCGCCCAAGGACGAGACGCCGCTCGACTACGAGTCGATGCTGTACGACGACGACGCCGAGCGGATCGGCTACGCCACGAGCCTGATGTACTCGCCGATGCTGCAGCGGCACATCGCGATGGCCCGGGTCCGGCCCGACCTCACACGTACCGGGTCCCGGGTGAACCTGGAGCTGACCGTCAACCACGAGTACCGCACGGTGGGCGCCGAGGTGGCCCGCCTGCCCCTGTTCAACCCCGAGCGAAAGACGGCGTGACCCACATGGCGACATCGACACAGACCCGGGACTACGACGCCATCGTCGTCGGTGGCGGGCACAACGGGCTGGTCAACGGTGCCTACCTGGCCAAAGCAGGGCTGAAGACACTGATCATCGAGCGCCGGCACCTGGTCGGCGGGGCGGCGATCACCGAGGAACTGCACCCAGGCTTCAGCTTCACCACGTTCTCGTACGCGCTCAGCCTGCTGCGCCCCGACATCATCCACGAGCTCGAGCTCGTCAAGCACGGCTTCATGCCCATCCTCATGCCCTCGTCGTTCGCCCCCATGGAGGGCGGCGACTACCTGCTGCTCGGCCAGGATCGGGACGAGAACATCAGGGAGATCATGCGGCACTCGCCGCACGACGCCGACGCGATGGACCGCTACGAGCACGACGTGAATCGGGTCTGCCAGGTCGTCAAGCCGCTGCTCGACAAGGTGCCGCCCAACATCTTCGGCAAGGCTCCCGAGGACCTGGCCGCCACCGCCGACCTGGTCGCCCACCTCGGCGGCGTCGAGCCGAAGGTGATGCACGACCTGATCCGGATGCTCACCGGCAGCGCCGCAGACTTCCTCGACGACTACTTCGAGTCCGACATCCTCAAGGGTTACATCGCCTCGTCGGGGATCATCGGCACCAAGGTCGGCCCGATGTCGCAGGGCTCGGGGTTGGTGCTGCTCTACCACTCGATGGGCGAGCACGACGGGCAGTTCGGCGCCTGGGCGTTCCACAAGGGCGGCAACGGCGGCTTCACTCAGGTACTCGCTCGCGCCGCGCAGGCGTACGGCGCCGAGATCCTGCTCGAGGCACCGGTCGACACCGTGTTGACCAGCAACGGCCGAGCGACCGGCGTGGCCCTGCAGGACGGAACCGAGCTGAACGCGAACATCGTCGTCAGCGCCCTCGACCCCCGTCGCACGTTCCTCGAGCTGGTCGAGCCGCGCGAGCTGCCCGGAGAACTGGTGGACACCATCAACCGGTTCAGGTTCCAGGGCACGTCGGCGAAGGTGAACTTCGCCCTTGACGGCCTGCCGAGATACCCGGCGCTCGGCGACCGCTCAGACCAATACCGCGGGTTCGTCAACATGGGACCGTCCCTGGAGTACCTCGAGCGGGCCTTCGACGACGCGAAGTACGGCTGGTACAGCAAGCGGCCGTACATCGACGGTGCGATCCAGTCGGTCGTCGACCCGGACATGGCTCCCCCCGGTAAGCACGTGATGAGCTGCTTCATCCAGTACGCGCCGTACCACCTGAAAGGCAGCGACTGGGACACCGAGCGGGACCGTTTCGGGGACACGGTGCAGGCGACGCTGGAGTCGTTCTTCCCGGGCTTCAGCGATCTCGTGCTGCACCGTGAGGTCGTCACGCCGCTGGACATCGAGCGGGTCGTCGGGCTGAGCGAGGGCAACATCTTCGCCGGGGAGTTCTTCGCCCCACAGATGTACTTCTTCCGTCCCGCGCCGGGCTGGAGTCAGTACCGGACCCCCATCGACGGCTACTACCAGTGCGGGTCGGGGACGCACCCAGGCGGCTGTGTGATGGGTGCTCCGGGCAAGCTGGCCAGCCAGCAGATCCTCACCGATCGCGCCGACCGCGACCACCTCTGAGCGCGGCGGGCTAGGCGTCGTCGCGGCCCCATCACGCTGCTCGCCGCCCCCCTCCCGCCAGACCCATCAAGACCGCTGAGAGGTGCTGACACCATCGGGTCCGTGACCGATCGATCTCCAGCCGGGCCCGTCACGGCTCCCGCCGTCCTCGGGTTCGGGCGCACCCTCGTGCTTGCCGAATGGTGGGGCGTGACCGGATGACACCTGGCACCGCGGGCCAGTACGAGTTCGACGGCCTGCACCACGTACAGCTCGCGATCCCGGCGGGCGCCGAGGACCGCTGCCGCGCCTTCTGGGGTGACACGCTCGGCATGACCGAGCTCGACAAACCCCCGGTGCTCGCCGCCCGGGGCGGGTGCTGGTTCAGGGGCGGCGGCCTCGAGGTGCACTTGGGCGGCGAGGCTGGCTTCAGGCCGGCCCGCAGGTCCCACCCCGGCATACTTGTGGACGGCATCGACGAGCTGGCCACCCGCCTGTCGACCGATGGCGTCGAGGTGGTCTGGGACGACTGCCTTCCCGGCTACCGTCGCTTCTACACCGTCGATCGGGTGGGCAACCGACTCGAGTTCCTGCAGCCGCAGGGGGCTGTACGAGGGGACGGCGCAGGCCCATGACAATTCCTGCATCAGCGCGGCCGTACCGCGTCCTCGGCAGGCACGACCTGGTCATGAACGCGCTCGCGGACGTCGGTTGGTGGCTCGCCCACGACGGTTTCGACCCCGACGGCCCACCCCCCACACTGGTCCTCAGCCGGACACCTAGCGATTCACCAGAAGGAGCCTGATGGCATTTCCCTCCGACCTCGACATCGCGCAGGCCGCGACCCTGAAGCCGCTCGGCGACATCGCCGAGCAGATGGGTATCGGACCGCATCTGCTCGAGCCGCACGGTGACGACGTCGCCAAGATCCGGCTCGAAGCGATCGACGAGCTCGCCAGCAGACCCCGAGCGAAGTATGTCGTCGTTTCGGCGGTCACGCCCACCCCCCTCGGGGAGGGCAAGACGACGACCACGGTCGGGCTCGGCCAGGCGATGCGGCACGTCGGCAGGAAGGCCACCATCGCCATCCGGCAGCCGTCCATGGGCCCGACCTTCGGCATCAAGGGCGGGGCCGCCGGCGGCGGCTATAGCCAAGTCGTCCCGATGGAGATCTTGAACCTGCACCTCACCGGCGACTTCCATGCGGTCACCGCCGCGCACAACATGCTGTCCGCCTTGCTCGACAACCACCTGCACCAGGGCAACGCCTCGGGGCTCGAGCTGTCCGACATCACCTGGCGCCGGGTGATCGACGTCAATGACCGTGCCCTGCGCAACATCGTCGTCGGTCTCGGGTCCAAGGCTGACGGCGTCACCCGCCAGACCGGCTTCGACATCACCGCTGCATCCGAGGTGATGGCGGTGCTCGCGCTGACCTCCTCGCTCACCGATCTTCGCCAACGGCTGTCGCGCATCGTCGTCGGCTACACGCGTACCGGCGATGCGGTCACTGCCGAGGAGATCGGAGGTGCAGGCGCGATGGCGGTGATGCTGCGCGAGGCGCTCAAGCCGAACCTCATGCAGACGTACGAGAACACGCCGGTGCTCGTACACGCCGGACCGTTCGGCAACATCGCGCACGGCAACTCCTCGGTGGTTGCCGACCTGATCGGCATCCGCAGCGGTGACTTCCTGATCACCGAGGCGGGCTTCGGAGCCGACATGGGCGCGGAGCGCTTCTTCAACATCAAGTGCCGCAGCTCCGGGCTCACTCCGGACGCGGCGGTGATGGTGGCGACCGTGCGGGCCCTCAAGGCGCACTCCGGCAACCACCGCCTGGTGGCCGGCAAGGCGATCCCGGAGGCGATGCTCGCTGAGAACCCGGACGAGGTGCACGTCGGCGGTGCCAACCTGCGTAAGCAGGTCGAGAACATCCAGCTGCACGGGGTGACTCCGGTGATCGCTATCAACGCCTTCCCAAGCGACCACGAGTCCGAGCACCAGGCGATCCGCGAGATCGCCGCCGACCTGGGAGTCCGGGTGGCGGTGTGCACGCACTTCGCCGACGGGGGGCGGGGCGCGACCGAGCTGGCCGAGGTGGTGGCCGAGGCGGCGGACGAGCCGTCGGAGTTCGCGATGCTGTATCGCGACGACGCCTCTCTGAGGGACAAGATCGAGACGGTAGCGGCCAAGGTGTACGGCGCCGACGGGGTCGACTACAGCCCGGCCGCGTCGCGGCACCTGGACACCTACGAGCGCAACGGGTTCGGGCACCTGCCGGTGTGCATCGCCAAAACTCACCTGTCGATCTCGTCCGACCCGTCTTTGAAGGGCGCGCCGACCGGCTGGCGACTGCCGGTCCGCGAGGTGCGCGCCTCGGTCGGAGCCGGCTTCGTCTACCCCATCTGTGGCGAGATGCGCACGATGCCGGGACTCGGCGGCACGCCGGCGGCCTTCCGCATCGACGTCGCCGACGACGGACGCATCGTCGGGCTGTCTTGAGCGTGTCGAAGTGACCGAAGGCGCGCTCGTGGACACACGGGTCGGTGCGCTGGTGGACGCGGTCGCCGCCCGCACGTCCGCACCGGGCGCTGGCGCGGTGACCGGGCTGGCCGGCACGCTGTCCGCGGCGCTGGCCGAGATGGTGGCGCGGTTCTCCGACGACGCAGTGGCGGCGCAGGCATGCAAGCGGCTGAGGCAGCGGGCCGCGCCATTGGCAGACGAGGACGGCGCGGCCTACGGGCGCTACCTCGACGCCGTCCGCATGCCGCGCGACGCAGAGGGACGCTCCGAGCGGGTAACCGAGACCCTCTCCGCGGCCGCGGACGTACCGATGCAGATGGTGGAGGCAGCGGCGGAGGTCGCCGCGCACGCGGCCGGACTGGCGCGCGACGGCAACCCGAGGC
>JALYQN010000166.1 GCA_030855835.1 Actinomycetota bacterium
ACACCGTGCGGTGGCGCGCCACCGACGCCGTCGGCAACGCGACCACCAGCGGGCGCGACCTGACGATAGACACCACTCCCCCTCCCGCACCGGTGATCGACCAGGGCCCCAGCGATCCGAGCGGCCCATCCGTTCAGTTCGACTTCACCGCGACCGAGTCAGGGTCCGGCGCCGAGTGCCGGCTGGACTCCGGTGCGTGGACGACTTGCGCGCCCCCTGTCGGCTACAGCGGGCTCAGCGCCGGCTCGCACATTTTCAGCGTCCGAGCCACCGATGCGGCGGGCAACACCAGCGCCGCGGTCTCCTACAGCTGGACCGTCGACGTCGGCCTGCCCAGCATCAGCATCGGCTTCCCCGATGCCGGCCGCACTTACAACAACGCCACCTACACCGCGGGCTGCGGCACCACGTCGGCTGGCGACACCTGTGGCACCGCGTCGGACCCGGGAGGGGGAATCGCCAGTGTCGCTGTGAGCATCCAGCGCGCGGGCACCGGGTTGTACTGGAACGGCACCAGCTTCGCCAGCGCCGCCGAGGTGTACCTCACGGCCACTGGTACCACCTCGTGGTCCTACGCCCTGGCGGCTGCGTCATTCCCCGCTGAGGGCAACTACACGCTGCACGCACGCGCGACCGACAACGCCGGGCTCACCGCGGCGGACACGTTGACCATCACCATCGACCGCACCGCGCCCGTCGCGCCGACCATCACCTCCGGTCCGTCTGGAACCACCGCCGGCAACGGCAGCTTCACCTTCACCGGCGAGGCGGGTGCCAGCTTCGAGTGCCGCCTCGACGCGGCCGCGTGGGCGAGCTGCGCTAGCCCCAAGACCCACAGCGCGCTCGCGAGCGGCACCCATACCTTCGACGTCCGCTCGATCGACGGCGCCGGAAACGCTGGCGCGGCGGCCACCCGGACCTGGACGGTGGACGCGACGGCTCCGAGCATCGGCACCACGTTCCCGACGGAGACTCGTTACAACAACACGACCTACAACAACGGCTGTGGCACCAGCACGATCGGCGACATCTGCGGCACCGCCGCGGACTCGTCGAGTGGTGTCGGCACGGTCGAGATCAGCGTGCGTCGTGCCAGCACGGGGCTCTACCTGACGGGCACCACTTTCAGTTCCTCGGGCCAGAACTGGATCACCGCTACCGGGACGACAGCGTGGAGCTACGCGCTCGCGGCGACGACGTTCCCGGCGGACGACACCTACACGCTGGCCGTCCGCGCGACGGATGCCGTCGGCAACACATCCACATCGAGCACGGCGTTCGTCATCGACCGCGTCAAGCCGACCGGGGTCGGCTTCACAACGACCAACGCCTCGACCGCCCGCAAGCTCGAGTTGGGAGACACGTTCACCCTCACCTACTCCGAGGCAATGGCCCCCACCTCGATCATCGCCGGATGGGACGGTGCGACGACCCAGAACGCCGTCGTCCGGGCGTCGAACGGAAACGGCGGCAAGACCGACAAGCTGACGATCTTCAACGCCACCAACGCCACCCAGCTGCCGCTCGGCAGCATCAACCTCCAGAGGAGCGACTTCGTCGGCGCGGCGAGAACTTTCGGCGTGACCGGAACCGCCTCCACGCTCACCATGAGCGGGTCGAACCTGACCATCAGACTCGGCACCCCGAGCGGTACCACTATCACCGCAGCAGCCGCCGCCAACGTGATCTGGACACCCGCCGTGGGAGCCACCGACATCGCCGGGAACGCCGCAACCACTACCCCCTACACCGAGACCGACCTCGACAACGACTTCTAGTTCGCTTTCGCGCTTGGCCAGTGCTCGAAGTGCGTTCCACGGGAGCGACAGCGACCCGATGGGCACGGGGCCTTGGGTGGCGAACGTCTAGCCTTAGGCTCTATCCGGTCGGGCAACCAGGGCGAACGGCGTGCCGGTCAGCCGCTGTCGCAGCGGGTTGTCGGCCAGGATCTGACGCAGCAGCCCGGCCGGAAGGCTGCTCGGTGAGGCTGCGCGGACGGTGATCGCCACGGCAGCCTCGATGAATGTCATGGCCTTGCCCTTCTGTGGGTTCGGTTTCGTGAGCTTCGGACAGGTTCGGAGCGGACGCGCACGGCGGCCCGAAGCTGGGCCAGCTTCGGCGAGCCCTCCGTCCCGACCGGCGGGCCGAGGCGAGTCATCAGTGTGCGGACGGCCGTCAGGTACGCCGCGGCCAACCGGGTGCTCGGACCGGCCGAACCAGCAGCGTCGACCTGACGGGCCAGCACCCTGACAAGTTGCACGAGCGGCAGGTCGGCGGCCGTCAAGCCGCCTGCCTCGGCGACGGCGGAGCGTGCCCCGGTTCTGCGGACACCTGTTCTGAGGCGATGATCGTCTTGGAGAGGAGTCCTTATGCCGGCAGCCAAGCCGCCTGAGTTCCGTCGTCGGGCCGTGGAGTTGGCCCGTCGCCGTGAG
>JALYQN010000172.1 GCA_030855835.1 Actinomycetota bacterium
CAACAACACCTGCACGTTCTGCATCGTCCCCAGCCTGCGCGGCACCGAGCGGGACCGGTCGCCGGGCGACGTGCTCGCCGAGGTCGAGGCGCTGGTTGCACAGGGCGTGCTTGAGGTGACGCTGCTGGGGCAGAACGTCAACTCCTACGGCGTCGAGTTCGGGGACCGGCTGGCGTTCGGCAAGCTGCTGCGCGCGTGCGGTCGGGTCGCCGGGCTGGAGCGGGTGCGCTTCACCTCGCCACACCCGCGGGACTTCACCGACGACGTCATCTCCGCCATGGCGGAGACCCCGAATGTCATGCCGAGCCTGCACATGCCGCTGCAGTCCGGCTCGGACTCGGTGCTGCGCGCGATGCGGCGCTCGTACCGGCGCGAGAAGTACCTCGGCATCCTCGACCGGGTGCGCGCCGCGATGCCCGACGCCGCGATCACCACCGACATCATCGTCGGCTTCCCCGGGGAGACCGAGCAGGACTTTGCCGCCACCTTGGACGTGGTGCGGGCGGCGCGGTTCACCGGTGCCTTCACGTTCCAGTACTCGGCGCGACCCGGTACGCCGGCGGCGGCGTTGGACAGCCAGGTCCCGAAGCCGGTCGTCCAGGAGCGGTACGAGCGGCTGGTCGCGCTGCAGGACGAGATCAGCTGGGCCGAGAACCGCGCCCAGGTCGGACGCCGGGTGGAGCTGCTGGTGGCCGAGGGTCAGGGCCGCAAGGACCGGTCCACCCACCGGCTCAGCGGCCGGGCCCGCGACAGCCGACTGGTGCACTTCACGCCGGGCCCGGGAGACGAATCGCCGCGACCGGGGGACGTGGTCGAGGTCGAACCGACCCTCGCCGCCCCGCACCACCTGGTGAGCGACGGCCCGGTTCTCAGTCTCCGCCGTACGCGCGCCGGCGACGCGTGGCAGGCGCGCACCTCGGCGCCTGCCCGCGCCACCGTTGCCCTCGGCATGCCCACCCTGGGCGCCCCACCGCCCTAGCTCGCACTCGACGCGCGTGGACATGGCCCGTCGGCCGCGGCGTTCCCCTCGCAGGCTGGACCCTGCCATACGTACGCCGGCCGTCGATCCCCGAGCGACTACGACGCGGCGCGGTTGCCGCTGCCGGTCGACGCTGCTGCCAGCCACCAACCTCGCTGCCCTCCTGCGCCGGCTTCCCGTCCCGGCTGCGAGCTGCACGCACATGTGCGTGCCTCGCCCCGGTCGCGAGTTCGAGATCGAAGGACTGCGCGCGCACGGTTCAGCGGTGACACGCCGGTCGTTGACGTAACGGGTCGGAGGGTCACCTCGGCGCACGTGACGTTCCTCGCGCTCGCCGAGGTGCTCGCGCGGATCGCCTTGGGCGTGCTGGGGGACGTGATGGTCCGCACCGAGACGATCACCCACGAGCAACTCGTCCAGGCGGCGCCCGAGCCCGATACGAGTCAGCCGGCCACCGGCCGTCAGGGTCAGTGGTTGGCCACGCCCGATCTCCGCTTCGGGGCTGAGCGGGTGGTTGTCGAGTACGACGGCCGCCAGCACCGCGATCGCGCGGAGCAGTACGAGCGCGACCTGCCGAGGCGCGAGCTCATGGACCGGAGGGGTGGCATGTCATCGTGGCGTGCCGTGCTTCGGCCGCCCTACCCGCTGAGGCGGAACCGAGGCACACTCTCCGGGTGCCCTTGCTGCTGATTCGCGCCCTGCGCCAGCTGACCACCCGGGGCGTATGGGTGCTGCCGGCGCTGATCATCTGCTTCGTGTTCGTCACCAGCTGGCCGCTGATGGCGCTCGCCGAGCCGGAAGCCAACACGATTGCCGAGCCGGCTGACTACTGGTGGTACTTCGTGGTGACGGCGGCGACGGTCGGCTACGGGGACCTGTTCCCCGAGACCACCGCCGGGCACCTGGTGGGGGCGTACGTCATCGTCGGCGGCATCGTCAGTCTGACCACCTTGTTCACCCGGTTGGCCAGCGCCATCGACAACGCGAGGAGTCGACGCATGAAGGGCACCACCACCCTGGACCACCGAGGCCACCTGGTCCTGCTCGGTTACAGCGCCGGGCGCACCGAGCGGATCGTCGGCGCGGTGGCTGCCGACACCGACCGCCAGGTGGTGCTGTGCGCGTGGGACGAGGTGGAGACCCACCCGATGTCGGACCAGGCCGCGGTCGACTTCGTCCGCGGTGACCTCACCGACGAGAAAACCCTGCGGCGGGCGTGCGTACAGCAGGCCGAGTCGGTGCTGGTCGACGCCCGCGACGACAACGAGGCGCTGGCGCTCACCGTGGCCGTGGACCACCTCAACCGCGACGTGCACCTGGTGGTGGCGCTGCGGGACATGACCAACGCCCGCCAGCTGGGGTACGTCAGCCCCCGGGTCCATGCGGTGCAGTGGCACACGCCGCGGATGATCACCGAGGAGCTGCAGGACCCGGGTATCACGCAGGTGTACGCAGACCTGATGACCGACGGCGGTGGGGGCAACACCTATTCGGTGCGGCTGCCGGACTCGGCCGGGTCGATGACTTTCGGGGAGTACCAGACGATGCTGGGGCGCGACCACGCGGCGCTCGCCCTGGCCGCGAGCAGCGACGACGGTCTGCTGGTCAGCCCGCCCTGGGACACCCCGCTGGCCCCGGGCACGGTGCTGTACTACGTGAGCAAGCAGCGCCTGACCACCGAACAGCTGAGCAGACGCGGGAAGCAGGCGAGCCGGTGAGCGAGGGGTTCTCCATCGAGGTGATGGTGCGTGCGCCGATCGAGCGAGTGTGGCGGGCGCTGCGCGACCCGGCCGAGATCCGGCTCTGGCACGGCTGGGACGAGCCTGGACTCGACGCGGAGATCCAGTTCATCTACTTCGAGCACGCCACCGAGACAGACGAGCCGTACGTGCTGGTGATGGACCCGCTGGAGACGTTCACCCTCGACCCGCACGAGGACGGCACCGTCCTGCGACTGGACCGGGCGCCCAAGGAGCAGGCGGGGGAGTGGGTCGACAGCTACGACGCCATCACCCAGGGCTGGATCTCGTTCCTGCAGCAGCTGCGGTTCGCGCTCGAGCGGCACCCGGGACGGCAGCGTCGCACCCTGTTCTGGTCCGCCACGGGTGACCCGGAGGCCGACCTGCTCGACGACGGACTGCTGCCGGCGCCGGTGCTGGGGCGCTGGTTCACCACCGACCGGCAGGACGGTCTGGTACTCGACGAGATGGGCCCCGGACTGCTGGTCGCGGCCCGCCAGGACGCCAGCCCCGGCGGCCCTGGGGTGATGGCGGTCCTCAGCACGTACGGTGTCGCCGACGCCGACTGGGACGCGGTGCGGGACCGGTG
>JALYQN010000175.1 GCA_030855835.1 Actinomycetota bacterium
GTTCCGGCCAACCTGCGCGACTCGGAGGGTCGGTGGTACGGGCTGGCGGCCCGCGCGCGCACCATCGTGTACGACCCGGCAGCGGTCGACCCGTCCGAGCTGTCGACGTACGAGGCGCTGGCCGACCCACAGTGGGACGGGCGACTGTGCCTGCGCGGCGCCACCGAGACGTATACCCAGTCCCTGGTGGCCAGCATGATCGCTCGGCTGGGGTACGACGAGGCCAAGCGGGTGGTCGCGGGCTGGGTGAACGGCGCCGAGATCTTCAGCAACGACGTCGAGCTGCTCGAGAACATCGCCAGCGGTGACTGCGAGGTCGGCATCGCGAACCACTACTACCTCGCACAGCTGGTCGAGGAGGACCCCGACTTCCCGGTGGAGATCTTCTGGGCCAACCAGCAGACCAGCGGTACCCACGTCAACGTCTCCGGCGCTGGGGTGACCGCGGAGGCCGACGACCCCGAGCTGGCCGAGCAGCTGCTGGAATGGCTGGCGACCGACGGCCAGGACGAGTTGACCGCCGGCAACTTCGAGTACCCGGTCAACACCGACGTCGAGCCGGTGCCGATCGTCGCCGGCTTCGGCGGCTTCGACGCCGACCGGCTGGAGGCCGCCGAGCTGGGCCGGTACAACGCCGACGCGATCCGCCTGATGGCCGAGACCGGGTACGAGTGAGCTCGGCGCCAGCCGGTGCCAGCACCCGGGCAATGGCGACCACCTACGGCGACGGCCGCCGGGGCTGGCGCCTCGCGGTGTCCGCGGTCGCGGCCCTGGTCGCCGTGCCGGTCGGGTTGTTGGCGGTCAGCATCCTCACCCCGACCGCATCGGTGTGGTCATTGTGGTGGCGCACCGCGTTGCCGTCGATGCTGGTGACTACTGCCCTGCTCCTGGTGGCCACCGTGGCCCTGGCGCTGGTGCTCGGGGGCGGTCTGGCCTGGCTGGTCGGCAGCTACCGGTTCCCGGGCCAGGGCCTGTTCTCCTGGCTGCTCGTGCTGCCGCTGGCGGTGCCCGCCTATGTCCTCGGCTTCTGTTACCTGGGCCTGCTCGACCACCCTGGCCCGGTCCAGCGCGGCTTGCGGGCCCTGTTCGGTGCCGACGTCGGGTTTCCCGACGTGCGCTCGCTGCCGATGGCGGTGCTGGTGCTGGCATTGGCGACCTACCCGTACGTCTACCTGCTGGCCCGCGCTGCTCTCGCCGAGCAGACCGCCGCGACGTACGAGGCGGCCCGGGTGCTCGGACACGGGCCGCTGCAGGCGGCGCGGCGGGTGGTGCTGCCGTTGGCCCGCCCGTCGCTGGCCGCCGGAGCCGCGCTGGTGGCGATGGAGACGCTCACCGACTTCGCCACTGTGCAGTACTTCAACGTGCAGACCGTGTCGGTGGCCGTCTACCAGGTGTGGAACGGCATGTACGACCGGGTCGCCGCCACCGAGATCGCATCGCTGGTGCTCATCTTTGCGATCGTCGTGATCGCGCTGGAGCGCGTCGCCCGCGGCCGGGCCCGGTTCCACCAGGGCGGGGGAGCGCGCGCCGTCGAGCCGGTGCGGCTGAGCGGCGCCCGCGCCTGGGTCGCTACCGGGGTGTGCAGTGCGGTCGTCGGCGTCGCGTTCGTGGTGCCGGTCGTGCAGCTGGCGGCGTGGGCGGTCGCGGCGAGGCTGGACAGCCAGGGCCAAGGGGCCTCCGGCCTCGACGCCCGCTACCTCGACTACCTGGTCAACAGCCTGACCGTGGCCGGCCTCACCGCTGTCGGGTGCGCCGCGCTCGCGGTGGTCGTCGCCTCCGGCACCCGCCTCGGGGGGCGCGCCTCGACCAGACGGATGGCCAGGTTGGCGACAGTCGGCTACGCGGTCCCAGGCCCGGTGGTGGCGATCGGAGTGCTGACGATCCTGGCGGCGGCCGACCAGGCGCTGGACTCGGTCGGGCTGCCGTGGGGTGCTGTGCTGGTGAGCGGCACCCTGGGTGGGCTGGTCTACGCCTACGTCGTCCGGTTCCTTGCGCTCGCACATAACACGGTCGAGGCCAGCCTGGACAAGGTTGCACCGTCGATGACCGACGCCGCCCTGACCCTGGGCGCCAGCCCTCGGACCGTGGTGCGCCGGGTGCACCTGCCGCTGGTGCGAGCAGGGGTGGGGGTGGCGCTCGTGCTGGTGGCCGTCGATGCCCTCAAGGAACTGCCGGTGGTGCTGCTGCTGCGGCCATTCGGCTTCGAGACGCTGGCCGTCTGGGTCTATCAGCTCGCCTCGGAGTCGCGGTGGGAGCAGGCCGGGCTCCCGGCGCTCACCATCGTCGCGGTGGCGCTGGTGCCGGTCGTGCTGCTGTTCCGCCGCAACCTCGCGGTGCCGCCCCAGGCGGGCCAGTGACGTCCGCCGCAGCCGCCAGCCCCGGTCCGGTGCTCGCGCTGCGCGGCGTGGTCAAGCATTTCGGCGCCACGGCCGCGCTCGACGGGATCAGCCTCGACATCCGTACCGGGGAGCTGCTGGCTGTCGTCGGCCCCAGCGGCTGCGGCAAGTCCACGATGCTGCGTGCGGTCGCCGGCCTGATGCGGATCGATGCCGGCCAGATCATGCTCAGGAGCCGGATCGTGGCCGGACCCGGCACGTTCGTGCCACCAGAGCGGCGCGCCGTCGGCGTGGTCTTCCAGGACCTCGCCTTGTTCCCACACCTCGACGTGACGGACAACGTCTCGTTCGGCCTCGACCGCCGCAGGCGCGGGCGGCTAAACGGGCGCAGGAGCTTGCGGCGGGTGGCCGAAGTGCTGGAACTGGTCGGGCTCGAGCCGCTGGGGCGGCGATATCCGCACGAGCTGTCGGGTGGTGAGCAGCAGCGGGTCGCGCTGGCGCGGGCGCTGGCGCCCGAACCGGCGGTGGTTCTGCTCGACGAGCCGTTCTCGCACCTCGACCGCAACCTGCGTGCCACGGTGCGCGAGCACACCGTCGACGTCCTGCACGCCGCCGGGGCGACCGGGGTGTTCGTGACCCATGACCAGGAGGAGGCGTTGGCAGCCGGTGACCGGCTCGCGGTGATGCGGGCCGGCAGGCTGGACCAGGTCGCCACGCCGGAGGAGGTCTTTCACCGCCCGGTCACCCGGTTCGTCGCGACCTTCCTCGGCGAGGCCGACTTCGTCCCCGGGGAGCGCAGGGGCCGGCACGTCGACACGGTGCTGGGCACCCTGCCCGTCACCGAGGCGGGCAGCGGTCCGTGCCGGGTGATGCTGCGTCCCCACGAGATCGGCGTCGACGCCGACCCGACGGGCGACGCCGTGGTGACCCAGACCGAGTTCCGGGGCGCAACTGTGCTGCACCACGTCCGGCTGGGCGAGGGCACTGCGCTGCGCGGGCTTCGGCCGCACACGTCTGCGTTGTCGGTCGGCAGTCGGGTGCGGGTCCGGCCGCTCGTCGACCACCCGCTTGCCGTGTTCCCCGATCCCACCCGGGTGCCGAATGTGGCACCAGAGGTGCTGGAGCGATGAATGGTGTCGCGCCGGTGGCGACGATCCGCACGGAGCGGCTGGACCTGGTGCTGCTCGACCGGGCCTGGCTGCAGGCGTTCGTGGACGCTGAACCGTTGCCCGACCTGGGGTTCCGGGACCCGGGGAACTTCCTCGGCGGGTCGGCGTACGTCGTACACATGAGGGTCGAGCAGCTCGCGACCGACCCTGGGCAGGAGCCATGGCTGTTGCGTGCCATCGTGCCGCGTGCCCGTGGCGAGGCGGTGGGGTATGTCAACTTCCACGCCGCGCCGGACGAGCGAGGGATGGTGGAGATCGGCTACCAGGTGCTGCCGGCGCACCGGCGACAGGGTTACGCCAGCGAGGCCGCTGTGGGGATGTGGCGGTGGGCCGGACGGCACGGGGCACGGGTGCTTCGCGCCAGCATCTCTCCGACCAACCAGCCGTCGCTGGCGATGGTCCGCAAGGCCGGGCTCGTCCAGGTCGGCGAGCAGATCGACGACGTGGACGGGCTCGAGATCGTGTTCGAACGCCGGGTCTGAGCGTCCAGAGTGCAGGCGCGGCTACTGGCTGCCGGCGACGTACTGGTTGAGCTGGTCCCGCTCGAACTCCAGCTCGCTGATCCGAGCCTTGACCGCATCACCGATGCTCACAAGCCCACGCAGCCGGCCGTCTTCGACGACAGGTACGTGCCGGATGCGCTGGTTGGTCATCAACCGCATCAGGTCATCGAGGCCGTCGCCAGGCTCGCAGACGTGGACGTCACTGGTCATTATCGTGTCGACGGCTGCGTCCAGGTGATCGGTGCCTGCAGCGAGCAGGCGGACGACGTCGCGCTCGGACACGATGCCGATGACGTCCACCCCGTCATCGCTGACCACGAGGGCACCGATGTTGTGCTCGGTCAGAACTTGGAGCAGCTCACGGACAGACGCCGTTGGCGCGATTGTCCTGACGGCTCCGGTGGGCTTACCCGCCATCACGTCCTTGATCCGCATGCCACCAGGTTAGTCCCGCACCCGCCGCACGACCATCCTCGCAACCGGCGGGCGGACCGGGAGGCGAGGACGGCTGGCACCATGCGCAGGTGGGCACCCCCTCCGCGCTGGCCGTCGTGGCCTGGATCAGCCTGGTGCTGTTGCTCGATGCTGACGGCTCGCTGTGGCTGCAGCGCGGACTCGGACTGCTCACGTGGCTGCTGCTCCTCACGGTGCTGTCGCGAATGCGGCCAACGGTGCGGGCCCAGACCGCGGTTGTGGTCGCGTTCGCCACCGCCGTCGAGTACACCTTCTCCCCGCTGCTGGAGGTCTACACCTATCGCTTCGACAACGTGCCGGCCTACGTCCCGCCCGGGCACGGGCTCGTCTACCTGGCCGCGCTGGGTCTCGGACACTCGAGCGTCGTGCGGGCGCACCTACGGGCCAGCACCGCAGCGGTGCTGGCCGTCGGGGGTGCCTGGGCCACGTACGGCGTCACGGTGTCCGACCGCCCGGACTGGCTGGGGATGTTCTGGTTCGGCTGCCTGGTCGGCTTCCTGTTCTGGGGACCCTCCCGCGAGCTGTACGTCGGCGCGTTCGTCGTGGTGTCCTACCTCGAGCTGGTCGGGACCGCGGTCGGCGCCTGGCAGTGGCAGCCGCGTGACCCGACCGGTCTGGTGCCGATTGGAAACCCGCCGTCCGGCGCGGCAGGCGGCTATGGCTGGTTCGACCTGGCCGGGCTGCTGCTGGCCGGCCCGCTGCTGGCCCGCTGGGCGAGATGGAGAGCCCCGTTCGGCAGTCCGCTCAAGGATCGCTGCGGGGATCGCGGCGCCGCGAGGCGAGGTCGTGCAGGCTGCCCCCACTGTCGTCCGCGCCCGCGGGATCAGGCCGCCCCCGCGGCTCGGGCCGCTCCCCACGGCCGTCGTCGGGAAAGTGCCCGACGAAGGCCATCGCGGCATCGTGCAGCCGACCGTTGGTCGACAGCGCGCCTTGACCGAGCGGTCCAGGGCGCCCGTCCAGCCCGGAGAACCGCCCACCCGCCTCGGTGACCACCACCTCCAGCGCGGCCATGTCGTGCAGGGCGAGTGCCGGTTCGGCGGCGATGTCGACTGCACCCTCGGCGACGAGCATGTGGGACCAGAAGTCGCCGTACGCCCGGCTCCGCCAGCAGCGTCGGGTGAGTGCGACGACGGCGTCGAGGCGCCCGATGTCGTCCCAGCCACCGAGCGAGGAGTAGGAGAACGACGCGTCGGACACCTCGGTGACGTCGGACACCCGGCACGGCCTGGCGCCCAGCAGCGACTTGCCGGTCCAGGCCCCGCCGCCCTCCGAGGCCCACCAGCGACGGCTGAGCGCCGGTGCCGACACGCAGCCGACGACCACCTCGTCGTCCTGCATGAGGGCCACGAGGCTCGCCCAGACCGGCACGCCGCGGACGAAGTTGTGGGTGCCGTCGATGGGGTCGAGCACCCAGCGGCGCGGACCCCACCCGGTCACCCCTGCCTCCTCGCCCAGCACCGCGTCTCGCGGTCGGGCGCGAGACAGCATGCGGCGCATCGCCTCCTCGACGCTGCGGTCGGCGTCGGACACCAGCGTGGTGTCCGGCTTGGCCGACACGTGCAGATCGGCCGAGCGGAAACGGTCCATCGTCACCGAGTCGGCGTCGTCGGCGAGCAGGTGCGCCAGCCGAAGGTCGTCGAGGTGCGTACGGACCATGTGCGAGAGGCTAGCCGTCGCACGGTCTCTGGATCGGTGGGTGGCTGCCCTTCTCGGCACGTGGCGACGCACCGGCGGGGTTGAGTGCTGCGCCGCTCGTGGCAGGCTCGGCGTCGTGGTGCCTGACACGGTCGGCGACCTGCCGCTGCACGCCCTTGCCGTCCACTGGGCGATCGTCCTGGTTCCGTTGGCTGCCGTCCTCGGTCTGGTCTTCGCGGTCCCGCAGCTGCGCGGGTGGGCGCGGGTTCCGCTGCCGTTGCTGTCGGTTGCGGCTGCGGCCTCCACCTGGGTCGCGACACAGTCAGGCGAGGCGCTGATGCGAGCGGGAGGCCTGGGCGCCGCCGGGCTCGGTGGCCGGGTCGCCGAGATCGTCGAGCGGCACGAGGACCTCGGCAAGCAGCTGTTCCTCATGACCGTCGCGTACGCGGTGGTTGCGGTGGTCGCGGCTGCGGTCGCCGGGCGTACCGGGGCCGGCTCCCGAGTACTCATGAATGTGGTTACGGTGCTACTGCTGATCGGTGCGGTCGCAGTCGGGGTGCAGACGTACCGGGTCGGCGACGCCGGTTCGGAGGCGGTCTGGAACCCCACCGGCAACGTGGAGTACTCGACCGACTAACGCCGGCACTCTCGGCAGGTGCTAGGCATCCGGCCCCCGCGCGTCACCGCGCTCGAGCTCACGGCTGGACAGCAGCCGCCGGAAGGAGTCGACCCGCTCTGGGTCTACCTGCTCGCGCGCGACCGCCAGGTCGAGTGCACACTCCGGGTCGGCCCCGGTGTGCCCGCAACCGCGCGGGCAGTCGCTGGTTGCGGCGGCGAGGTCGGGAAAGGCCCGGATGAGTCGGCTGGGCTCGACGTGTGCCAGGCCGAACGAGCGGATCCCCGGCGTGTCCACGATCCAGCCACCCTCAGACAGCGGCAGCGCGACCGCCGAGGTCGAGGTGTGCCGACCTCGGCCCGTTACGGCGTTGACGACTCCGATGTGGCGTCGCGCGTCTGGCAGCAGCGCGTTGACCAGCGTCGACTTGCCCACCCCGCTGTGACCGACGAGCACGCTGACCCGTCCGCGGAGCCGGGCCCGCAGCGGCTCGAGGTCACCGCCGCGCGTCACCGCGACGGCGTCCACTCCGAGTGGTCGGTAGGCGGACAGCAGCACGTCCGGCGAGGCCAGGTCCACCTTGGTCAGACACAGCAGCGTGCCCATGCCGGCGTCGAGCGCTGCGACCAGGCACCGGTCGATGAGCCGCGGA
Source organism: Actinomycetota bacterium (assembly GCA_030855835.1). Lineage (GTDB taxonomy): Bacteria > Actinomycetota > Actinomycetes > Propionibacteriales > Nocardioidaceae > JACCVL01. The sequence continues at coordinate 7,386 of JALYQN010000175.1, forward strand.
CGGGGTGGCGGGTCGGCCAGTGAGGTGACCACCACCAGCTGCTCGGCGTTTGCGACGATGACCCGCTCGACCGGGTCGTCGTCGTCGGAGGTACGGCGAAGCACGGTTCGGCGCTCCTCGACCTCGACGATGCGCGCCAGGCTGCCCTCGTCGCCGCTGCGATCACCCACAACGCGCACCCGGTCTCCCACTACCACCGCGGTGCGACCGAGCGTGCGCGACTTCATCGCAGTCAGGGCGCGTCCCGCGCCGACGTCCTCGTTGCCCGCCGCGTGAACATCGGGCACCAGCAGCGTGAAGCGACCCCGGTCGACCGTCGTCACCAGCGCGGTGGTCGCGTTGTCGTACGAGGGGCGGTCCTTGGTGCGGGGCCGGGTGTGCCGACGGGGCCGGTCGTAGTGCGCGTCCTCGTCCCAGCGGCTCACCGGCGTACCAGCCCGGCCCAAGCGTCGGCGAACCGGGGGAACGTCTTGTCGGCGGTGCCGATGTCCTCCACCTCGACCCCGGGCACGGCCAGCCCGAGCACCGCGCCGGCGTGGGCCATCCGGTGGTCGCCGTAGGTGTGCCAGCGCCCGGCGTGCAGGGGGCGGGGGTCAATCCGAAGTCCGTCCGCCAGCTCGGTGACGGCTCCGCCCAGGCGGTTCATCTCGGTGGCGAGGGCGGCCAGCCGGTCGGTCTCGTGACCACGCAGGTGTGCGATGCCGCTCAGCTGCGACGGTCCGCTGGCCAGCGCGCAGAGCGCAGCCACCACAGGGGTGAGCTCGCCCACCGCGTGCAGGTCCAGGAAAACGCCGTTGATCGTGCCCGGACCGCAGCAGACGAGGTCCGCTCCGTCGCGCGTCACGCTGGCGCCGGACGCGACCAGGAGCCTGCGCAGCTCGTCACCGGCCTGCTCGGTCCGATCGGGCCAGCCGTTCACCCGTACCCGGCCGCCGCTGGCCAGCGCGGCGGCAAGGAAAGGTGCCGCCGTCGAGAGGTCCGGCTCGATCTCGACCGCCAGCGGCTCGATCGACCCCGGTTGCACCACCCAGCGGTTGGGCTCTGAGTCGTCCACGTCCACCCCGCGGCGGCGCAGCTCGGCCACCGTCATGGCGACGTGTGGCAGCGACGGCACCGGCTGGCCGTGGTGGCGCACATCGACCCCGTGGACGAAACGGGCCCCGGCAAGCAGCAGGCCGGAGACGAACTGGCTGGAGCCTGCAGCGTCGATGCCCACAACACCTCCCGGGGCACTGGGACTGCCGTGCACGGTGAACGGCAGGCCGTCCCCGCCTTCGACCTCGACGCTTGCCCCAAGTACGCGAAGCGCGTCCAGGGTCTGCTTCATCGGGCGCGCTCGGGCGCGCGGGTCGCCGTCGAAGCGCACCGGGCCGTTGGCGAGCGCGGCCACCGGTGGCACGAAGCGCATCACGGTGCCGGCGAGCCCGCAGTCCACCTCGGCGGGCCCGCGCAGCTGGCCGGGAGTGACGGTCCAGAGGTCGGGACCGGTG
>JALYQN010000185.1 GCA_030855835.1 Actinomycetota bacterium
CAACGATGACCAGTACCGAGCCGACCAGGTCGCCGAGCACCTCCAGGTAGGCCCCCCGCACGTTCAGGCTCTCCCGCTGGCCGTCGCGCAGGACGAGCAGCGAGCCGAGGTTCGCCACCGCGCCCACGACGGCGACTGCCAGCATCAGCCCCGTCTCGACGTCCGGCGGCTCGTCCCACCGTTGGGCCGCCTCGACAAGCACCCAGATCGCGACGCCGCCGAGCAGCACGGCGTTGGCCAGCGCCGCGAGGATCTCGGCCCGCAGCAGCCCGAAGGTACGCGCGCTGGTAGCTGGCCGGGTGGCCAGCGCCGCGGCCACCAGCGCCGCGCCGACACCCGCTGCGTCGGCGAGCATGTGGCCGGCGTCCGCCAGCAGCGCCAACGACCCGGACAGGATGCCGTCGATGAGCTGCAGCGCGGTCACCGCCAGGGTGACGATGAGGACGATCACCAGCGTGCGCCGATGCCCGCCGGTCGCCGTCACCGGACCGCCGTGGCCGTGCAAGTGACCGCCGCCCCGCATACGAGGCAGGGTATCTGGGCGCCGTTCAACTGCTGAACAGCAGCAGCAGGCCGCCGCTGGTGTAGACCAACATGACAATGAGCATGGTGAGCTGTCCGGCAACCGCGTCGCGGGTAGGCAGCACCCGTACGGCGCGGTCGTGGGCGGCGAAGACACCGGCCACATGCCCGGTCACGATGAACGCGACCTTCAGTACTGCCAGCAGCTCGGGTCGGGTCGACAAAAAGTATGCAACGGTCAGGTCAGCGGTCCCGAGGTAGTCCGCCCCGGTGAGCATGGGGTCCGACAGTTGAAGCAGGGTCTGCTGGCCGTACTCGAGCAGCAAGGTCAGGTAGTGCGCGAACACGTACCCCACGATGATCGGCACCAGGCAGTGGGCAAGGATCCCGGGCAGGGCGAGACGTTGGTGGCCGGTGACGCCCGATGTCGCCATCGCCGCGGCGCAGAAGGTCACCGCTACGAGCACCACAAAACCGCCGAGCACCAACGTGTCGCGTAGCACCGCGTCGAGGGCGCCACTCTCGGCGGTCTGGGCGATCCAGTAGTTGGACATGCTGAAGCTGTCGAAAAGCCGTCGACCCCAACAGCACGGCCAGCACCGGGACCAGACCCGGTCGGACGGGAGTCGTGTCCAGGTTGTCCAACGGATTGCGCAGCGCGAGTCGACCGTCGCGGGTGGCGCCGGTGTCGCGAATGCGTCCCCACGGCGACAGCCGGGCGACCGGGGAGAAGTAGACCTCGAACGGGTCGGCGTGCTCGAACCACCGGTCCCCGAACATGGCCGCCCCGAGCAGCATTGCACCGGTGTAGAGCAGCACCCAGGTCACGACGGTCGACACGAAGGCGTCGTCGGGGTTGACCAGCTCGCTCCAGACGAAGGCGAACAGTCCCAGCGCGGCCGGCCAGTAACCGAGCCGATGGGGGTAGCCGAACAGTCCCGTCTGCGGCGTCGAGCCCGCCAACCGGCTCAACGCCAGATGCACCGTGCGAAGGGGGGACAGCACCGGCCAAACGTCACCCAGCAACAGCGAACAGGCGACCATCCCCACCCACAGGTAGACGTAGAAGACGCCGAGGGCGGGGTTCACCGCGAGGTCGTCGGCGAACAGCGCCGGCCATGCCACGTACCCGGTGAACCCGAGCGCCGCCAGCCGCAGCAACCACCGGGTCACCGATGACGACACCAGCCGGTCCACCAGTCGGGGTACCGGTCGTCCGGCCAGGTCGCCACGCAAGCGCGAGGTGGTCCAGGCGAAGGCGAGCACAACGAACGAGATCGTGAGCGCCCACCCGGCACCAACCACCACGTTGGTCAGTGACAGCGGCAGGTCGGAGGCGCCGCCGACTCCGTGCGCGCGAATGATCAGGGCCGCAACCCCGCGCACATAACGCTCGCCGTCACGGCTTCAGCCTACGGCGGCCGAGCGGTCCGTCGCCGGCGTGATCCCCCAGCCGAACCGATGCGTCTGTCCGGGCTGCAGCCGCACCAGACCCTTGCCGCTGCGGAACGCGTCCGGAGGCGCCGACATCGGCTCGACCGCCAGACCTCGTCGGCGGCGGTCGGGGTCGGCCAACGTGTCAGCGGTGAACACCTGCAAATGGCTGGCGGCGGCGCCGGCCCACACGTCCACAGTGAAGCCGTCCTCGGGGTTGGCTAGCCGGGTTATCGCCCGCCCGGACGGATCCCGCATCAGCCCGCCGAACGCGGTGTCGATCGGGGTCGCACCGAGGCGGCGAGGGTTGCGGAAGTCGAACGGGGACCCTGTCACTGCCGCCCGCCCGACCGGCAGGCCGCGCCCGTCGGTCCGTAGCCAGTGCCGCGCCGGCAGCGTCAGCACCGCGTCGTTGACGTGCTCGGTGCCGACGCTGATGTACGGGTGCTGCCCGACGGCGTACGGCGCGTCGGTCTCGCCGGTGTTGCGCGCGCTGACCGTCACGGCGAGCCCGTCCGCAGCGAGTGCGTAGGTCACCGCGACGTCGAGGCGATGTGGGTAACCCCGCTGCGGCGACAGCGTCGCGCCAAGTGTCACGGTTGCGTCGTCACGAGCCCGCACAGCGAAGGGGAGCGTGCGGACCAGGCCGTGTATCGCGTTGCACGCCCCTGGTTCGGTCAGGGCCAGCTGCTGGTCGACGCCGTCCCAGCGGTACCGGCCGTCACGAACCCGGTTCGGCCAGGGGACGAGCAGCTGGCCACGGGCCGCGTCGGGCAACGACTCGGCGGGGTAGCCGTCGACCACCTCCCGTCCCGCGTACGCGTACCGGCGCAGGCCGCCGCCGGTCTCGACGACGACTGCAACGTGCTGGCCGCTGCGCAGCTCGTGCTGCTGGCCGGTAGCCGATGCCTGCAACGCTGCGCCTCCTCCGCTCCGGACTGTGCGTACATCATCGTCTGCGGCGCTGCGAGGATGGGTGGATGTCGTTGCGCATCGGCACGGGCTTGCTCGTCACCGTGTTGGCGGGCACCGGCCCCGGGATCGCCCCGACGGCTCCTACCGGTGCGGTCAGCGCTATCGCGCCGTCGGCGGGCGCGGACGGCGTGGTGCGCCTTGGCGGGGTCCGCGTTCACCTCCGTCACGGCACCCGCCAGGTGGTCACGGTCAACCACCGCCATGGCTGGCGCGCCACGGTCGGCCTCTGGCACCGCGTCGGAGGCGAGTGGCGCCGGGGCCTGTCGGTGCGCGATGGTCGCACCGGCTATGGCGGCCTCGTCCCCGGCCCGGATCGCGAGCAGGGCACCGGCACGACGCCGCTCGGCTCCTACCGGCTCACCGAGAGCTTCGGGCTTGCGCACCGGCCTCGCGGCAGCACGCTGCCGTTCGATCGGGTACGGGCGGGCGACTACTGGGTGCAGGACAACCGGTCCCGTTGGTACAACACGCTGCGCAACAAGCGGCAGGGGGGGTTCCGGTGGCGGCTGGACGGCTACAACGGGTCGGAGCGGCTGCGTGACTACCCGGGTCAGTACCGGTGGTCGGTCGTCATCGACTACAACCGCCCCGACCCCGTACGGCACCGGGGGTCCGGCATCTTCTTGCACGTCAACGGTGACGGGGCGACGGCCGGTTGCGTGTCGGCGACGAAGCGGTTCGTCCGCAAGGCGATGCGCCGGCTCAACCCTGACCAGCGGCCAGTCATCACCATCGGACGCTGATGCCGCTGGTCACATTGTGGGGGTCGCCTAGGGGCTCCGCTCCGGTGACCCGGGCACAGTCGTGTTCCTGTCCCCACCGAGCAGGCTGAGTGCCGCCGGCGGGAAGAGCAGGACCGACAGCAGTCCGGCGCTGACCAGCGCGGCCCCGGTCGTCCGCGACAGGTTGCCGAGCTCCATCCCGACCTGGGCGGCGGCGACGATGAACGGCAGCGAGGTCGCGTTCAGCAGGCCCAGGGCGCTGGCCCGTCGTCGCCCGAGCAGACCCACGTAGAGCGCGCCCGGCAGGCCGCGCACGACCAGGAGGGCGGCAAGGAACACCGGCACCCGCGCGAGCGCCGCCGGGCTGTCGATCAGGCCCTCCACTTGCAGGCTGGCGCCGCTGGTCACGAAGAACACCGGGACCAGGAAGCCGAACCCAATCGCGTTGAGCTTGGTCATGAAGCTCGGATGGCTGCTCGAGTCCCGATCGACCACGCTGATCACCACACTGGCGAGGAACGCGCCGAGAATGGACTCGAGCCCGAACTCCTGGGCCAGTGCCGTGAACCCGATGAGCAGTACGACGGCCAGCCGTACCCGGATCTCGGCGGTGGTGTCCTGCAGCCGGAGCAGAACGTCGCCGAGCCGCATCCAGCGCCCGGCCTGAGAGACGACCACGCCCGTCACGCCGACCAGTGTCACGAACGTCGCCACGAGGAGCAGCCGACTTTCCGCCGATCCGTCGGAGGTGGAGAACAGCAGCGACAGCAGCACGATGGCCGCGACGATAGCGGCCTGGCCCACCGTGTCGCCGGCATTGCCGGTGTCCTTGAGCACGGGGACGACCAGCCCCAGCGACGTCGCCGACATGATGACCACCAGCAGGGTGGCGCTGCCCCCCCAGCCGGCGGCTTCCACGCCGAGGCCGATCGGTACACCCAGCGCGAGCGTGATCAGGTAACCGAGAACGGCTAAGCGCAGCACCCTTCCGCGGAGCCGCCGCACATCGATCTCCAGGCCGGACAGGAACAGCAGGAACGACAGCCCATCATCGACAGCACCTGGACCGGTGCGTCGATCTCGATCCAGCCGAGCACTGACGGCCCGAGAATGATGCCGGCGACGATCTCGAGCACGACCGCCGGCAGTCGCAGTCTGGGGCTGAGCCCGAGCAGGAGCGGGGCCAGAGCTCCGGCCACGCACACAACGAACACGCTGTCGAGCGACAGGTCGGTCATGGCGAGTCCTCACGGTTCGGCGCGGCTGGGCTTAAGTCTCACGGATGTCGGCTCCGCATCGAGTGGCACAGGACTGCTCACCCCACGCGTTGAGATCCGTACGCTCTGGCGGGACTCGAAACGATGCGCGGGCCGTGGGGGTCCAGGTAGGTTTGAGGTGGTGAGAGCCGCACATCGACGGAGCCGGCAGTGAGCGAGAGAGCCCGGCAGGCGGACCGGGAGCGCCGGCTGCGCCGGGCAGCGGGCACCGCCGCCGACCGGCCCCACCCGTCGGGACGTCCGTTCGTGGAGCACGAACCCGAGGAGTCCGCGCCGGCAGGCACCCGCCGGTTGGAGGCGCAGCCCCTGTGGGTGGATCTGATCATCCGTCGGGCCATGGAGCGGGGCGCGTTCGACAACCTCCCCGGCACCGGGAAGCCGATCTGGGGCGTGGGCGGCACCCACGACCCCGACTGGTGGGTCAAGGGCCTCATCGAGCGCGAACAGATCACCGGCGTGG
>JALYQN010000188.1 GCA_030855835.1 Actinomycetota bacterium
GCGGTGGGTGCTCGCCGGTGACCAGGTAGATCACCCGCCGCGCCATGGACACCGCGTGGTCGGCGATTCTCTCGTAGTAGCGACCGAGCAGCGCGAGGTCGATGGCCGGTTCGACCCCGTGCGCCCAGTCCTCGTCGAGCAGGATCCGGAACATCGAGCGACGTAGCCGGTCCATCTCCTCGTCCTCTGCCTCGAGGGCGACGGCCGCGTCGACGTCGCGGTCGGCGATGATGCGGGCGGTCTCCTCGACCATCCGCGCCGCGGTCTCGGCCATGTTGGCGATCGTGGGACGCAACGCTGGCGGGACCGCCTTGTCCGGCATCCGCATCCGCGCGATCTTGGCGACGTGGACGGCGAGGTCTCCCATCCGCTCGAGGTCGGCGACGATGCGCAGCGTCGCCACCAGCATCCGCAGATCACCGGCGACGGGTTGCTGGGTGGCCAGCAGCTCGAACGACACTGCCTCCACGCTCTCCCGGGCGTCGTCGACGTTCTTGTCGCCGGCGATGACCGCCTCCGCGGCGTCGGCATCGGCGTCGAGCAGTGCCACCGTGGCCTGCTCCACGGCCGCCCGCACGGTCGTCGTCATCGCCACCATGTCGGTGACGATCTTGTCGAGCTGGTCGTTGTAGAGGTCACGCATGGGCCACACGGTAGCCAGGCACCCGCACGACCCGCCCGCGCTCGACCGTGAACGGCCGCTGAACACTGGACGAAGGCGCTGGTCAAAGCAGTACGACTTGGCCTCCGGCGCGGCGCCACCTGCGTACGATCGATCGTGTGGACATGTGGGTCGCGCTGCTGGTCGGAGCGCTCGTTGGTGCGCTGGCGGTGTGGCTGAGTCGGCGGTGGCAGCGCGGTTCGACGGCGTCCCCGACCCCGCCCGCGGGGAAGGCGAACCCACCCGCCGAGCCCGGGGCGCCCGCGGCACCAGCGGTGCCTGCCGGGGTCGCCGCGGTGCTCTCGGTCCTGCGGTCGTCGGCGGTCCTGGTCGACCCGGGTGACGATGTCGTCAAAGCCTCCTCGTCGGCCCACGACATGGGGCTCGTCCGCGGCGACCGGCTGATCGAGCCCGAGCTGGCCGAGATGGTTCGGCAGGTGCGTCGCGACGGGCTCATCCGCGAGCGGGAGCTGATGCTGGCCTCCGGCCGCACATCGATCGCCCGCCATGTCGCGGCCCGGGTGGCGCCGCTCAGCGCCCGCCTCGTGCTGGTGCTGGTGGAGGACCGCACCCGCGAGCGACGCGTCGAGGCGGTGCGCCGCGACTTCACGGTCAACGTCAGCCACGAGCTCAAGACCCCGGTCGGAGCGCTGACCTTGCTTGCCGAGGCAGTGGCCGAGGCGGCCGACGATCCCGACGCGGTGCAGCGGTTCGCCGGCCGGATGCAGGTCGAGGCCGAGCGCCTCGGTCGGCTGGTGCAGCAGGTGGTCGAGCTGTCCCGGCTGCAAGACGACGAGCTGCTGGCCGATCCGGTACGGGTGGAGGTCGACGTGCTGGTCGCGGCCGCGCTGGACCGCAACCGGATCAACGCCGACATCCGCTCGGTCGAGCTCGTCGGCCAGAGCGACACCGGGTTGGCCGTTCGCGGCAACCCCGGCCAGCTCGCGGTGGCGCTCGGGAACCTGGTGGACAATGCGGTCACCTACAGCCCGGACGGCACGCGGGTCTCGATCACCGCCCGGCAGACTGGAGACGTGGTGCACCTGTCGGTGTCCGACCAGGGGGTAGGGATCGCCGAGAGCGAGCTGGAGCGGATCTTCGAGCGCTTCTACCGGGTGGACCCGGCTCGGGCGAGGACGACCGGGGGTACTGGGCTCGGCCTGTCGATCGTCAAGCACGTCGCTGCCAGCCATGGCGGGGAGGTGCGGGTCTGGAGCGTTGAGCGGGCCGGCTCGTCGTTCACCCTGGTCCTTCCCGCGTGGGGTGGCGAGGACTACGGGTCAACCGGCCAGGTGCTCACATCCCGACTCCAGGAGGTCGCCCAGTGACCCGAGTGCTCGTCGTCGAGGACGAGGAGAGCTACAGCGACGCGCTTGCCTACGTGCTGCGCAAAGAGGGTTTCGAGGTAGCCGTGGCTGCCAACGGCCCGGACGCGCTGGCCGAGTTCGGCCGCGCCGGCGCCGACATCGTGCTGCTGGACCTGATGCTTCCCGGCCTGCCGGGCACCGAGGTGTGCCGCCGCCTGCGGCAGGTGTCGTCGGTGCCGGTCATCATGGTCACTGCCAAGGACACCGAGGTGGACAAGGTGGTGGGGCTCGAGCTGGGTGCCGACGACTACGTGACCAAGCCGTACAGCCCGCGGGAGCTGGTGGCGCGCATCCGGGCGGTCCTTAGGCGAGGTCAGGAGGCGGCCGAGGCCACCGCCCCGGCCACGCTGGAGTCCGGACCGGTACGTATGGACGTCGATCGGCACGTGGTGACCGTGGACGGCACCGGTGTGCGGCTGCCGTTGAAGGAGTTCGAGCTGCTCGAGCTGTTCTTGCGCAACAGCGGCCGGGTCCTGACCCGCGGGCAGCTGATTGACCGGGTGTGGGGCGCGGACTACGTCGGCGACACCAAGACACTGGACGTGCATGTGAAGCGGCTGCGCGCAAAGATCGAGCCGGACCCCACGACCCCCACCTACCTCGTCACGGTGCGGGGCCTCGGCTACAAGTACGAGGCCTGAGCCGCTGGCCGGGTGTCCGGGACCGCATCCCCACCCACCCGATCTCAAGACGTTGAAAGCGCCCGGGCGACCCCGGTACCGCGACGTGCGTGCCGCTGCTGGTCGCGCGACCCTAGTTCTGCGTACCCGGCGGGACGGGCACGTCGGCGTACTGCTCCTCGTCGCCGGATACGACCAGCAGGCCACCGCTCGCGGGTCCGCTGTTGGCGAAGGTGAACGTCGCAGTGAGCAGGTGGCCCGGTTCCAGCGACTCACCGCTCACCGTCACGGCCGCGTCCTCGGCAACCTGCACCAGCTCGCCGGCCGGGATCTCCACCGCATCGTCGGCGATAGTGGTCTCGAGCGGGGTGCTCTCGGCGTCCATCAGGTCGACAGACACCAGCTCGTCGGGGGTGTTCGTCGGGCCCACGAGACCGGCCACCAAGGTGCCGCCGCCGGCACCGTCGGCCACGACCAACGCGCCCAGGACGTCGACGTCAGCCTGCCGAAGGTCGGTGCCGTTCGGCGCCGTGTAGACCTCGACCGACCCGGTGTCGAATCCGGTTCCGCATCCGGTCAGCGTGAGGGTCGCCGACAGTGCGGCCATCCCGGCCAGAGCGGCGCGTAGGCGGGGTCGCGGCGGCGACGTGGGCACGGGCGGTCATCCTTCGGTCAGCGTGCACGGTCGACATGACGACGCCGTCGACCGACACCGGGTAGCCTATCGAGACCTGACAGCCGCCGCCTGCCCTGTCGAGCCCGAGCCCGGCTGGCATGAAACGTGCTTCTTGTCAAGCCCCAATGTGCCCTCTGACCTGCACGGATACACAGCAGTGTCCGAAACGTCGTGTTAGACTTGCGGTGAGGAAGGGACACTTATCAATGGCTTTCACTGTCGGCGAGACGGTCGTCTACCCCAACCATGGAGCAGCGGTCATCGAGGACATCGAGACCCGGCAGATGAAGGGCGAGGACAAGACCTACCTCGTGCTCCGCATCGTGGCCCAGAACGATCTGGTCGTCCGGGTGCCGGCGTGCAACCTCGACCTGGTCGGTGTCCGTGACGTGGTCGACAAGGAAGGTCTGGAGCGGGTGTTCGGCGTGCTGCGCCTTCCGCACACCGAGGAGCCGACCAACTGGTCCCGCCGCTACAAGGCGAACCTCGAGAAGCTGCACTCCGGGGACGTCATGAAGGTTGCCGAGGTTGTGCGCGACCTGTGGCGACGGGAGAAGGACCGCGGCCTGTCCGCCGGTGAGAAGCGGATGCTGGCCAAGGCGCGGCAGATCCTGGTCTCCGAGCTCGCGCTTGCTGAGCACACCAACGAGGACAAGGCCGAGACCCTGCTCGACGAGGTGCTCGCTTCCTGACCCCTGCCCCCCGTGACCATGCCCCAGTGCCCATGCCCCAATGCCCCTGCCCCAGCGACTCGGGCCCATGGTGTGCGTTGTGCCGAGGTGCTTGCCGGGGCCGGATGTGGTGCCGAGCCGCCACATCACGGTGTCAGGGCTGGCTGACACGGTCCCTAGCCGGTCCGCAGCACCAAGGCGGTCGCGATGGCGGCGATCGCGTCGCCGCTGCCGGTCAGGCCGAGCCCGTCGGTGCTGGTGGCGCTGAGCGTCACCGGGCCCTGCGCTGCCCGGGTCAGCACCTGCTCGGCCTCCGCGCGCCGAGGTCCGAGCCTCGGCTGCCCCGCCACCACCTGGACGGCAACGTTGCCGACCCGCCAGCCGGCAATAGCCAGCCGGCTCGCGGTCTCCGCCAGCAGCGTCGCACCGGCAGCACCTGCCCACCGCGGGTC